>CAYZYK010000014.1:0-19017 GCA_964482615.1 uncultured Candidatus Saccharibacteria bacterium | reverse complement strand
CTTTAAGTATTTCACCTCAACAATATTTAGATATTTTAGAGAGAATTTAATAATTCAAAAATGAAAAATAAAAAAAGTTTATTCACTATATTCCTAGGATTTTTAGTCGCTTTATTCTCTTTTCTGGGAGTCTTGTTTTATCAGGGAGAGGTTCCTTCTTCGGTTGATTTGGTTGAAGTTGTTGAGGTTATTGATGGTGATACTATAAGGGTGAGAGAAGTTGGGGGTGAGGAGGTTTTCAGGGTAAGGTATTTGGGGGTTGATACTCCCGAGCTTGAAGGGGAGAGTTTTGAGACCTGTTTTGGCTCTGAAGCAAAAGAGAAGAATGAGGAGTTAGTTTCTGGGAGAAAACTTGTTTTGGAATATGATAAAGATAAATATGATAGGTTTGGTAGAGTTCTATCTTATGTTTTTGTTTTGGACGATAGGGGAGAGAAGGAGGTTTTTGTTAATCTTAAGCTTTTAGAAGAAGGTTATGGGAGGTTTTACCTTGATAAACAGAATGTTTTGTTTCAAAATGAATTAGTTGAAGGTAGTTTAAGTGCTCAGGGTGGGTTTTTGGGTCTTTGGGGGTCTTGCGGTGAAGAAGAGTTTAATGGTGAATGTGTGATTAAGGGAAATATTGATCGTTTGGGTAGGAAATATTATCATCTTCCGGGAGATAAATACTATTCTTTAACTAAGATTAATTTGCTTGAAGAGGAGGAGTGGTTATGTGCCCCGGGAGAAGCTGAAGCTAAGAATTTTAGTAGGGCATTAGAATCATTTTAAATTATGATTAAAAACAAAAATATTTCTTTTCCTTTGGCTGTTTTAATAATAATCCTCTTGGGTAGTGGTTTAATTGGGGGATTTCTTTTTTATCAAGAGAAGGTATTTGAAGAAGAGAATTTATCAGTTGAAAAAAAAGAAGATGTAGAGAGCGAGACAGAAGAAAGAATAGTTGACTTGAAAACATACACAAACGAAGAGATAGGGATTGAATTTAAATATCCCCCAGAATGGCAGGATATTAGTTTTAGAAAGGAGATTAATAGCATTGGGGAATGGCCAGGCACTTTATTTTTTACTGGAAGTGTAGGAACCGAAGGATTATTGAGAATAAGTATTGTTTCGGGGGACTATAGGCAGTTTGTCTCGCCAATATTGAATGATGAAATGATTGATGTTGATTGGTCTATTTCTGAATTTGCAGAGAAAATGAACTTGAGAGAAGAAAACATATTTTTTGTTAAAAAATTAAGTGAAAAGTCAATTCTTGTTGCTTTTTATTATAATATTGAATGTTCTCCTTATCTTTCTCTTTTTGTTTTGACTCCTTTTAAGAGAAGTTATCCCAATTTTGAGATTATAATAGATGATTCTTTTTGGGAAGATGACCCAATTTTAGAAGAACAAGAAAAAGTTGAAATGGAGGAACATGGAAATGCTTGTGATCTTTCAGTAGCCCATAGAGAAATAGCAGAAAAAATCTATAATGGAAATTATTCTGAAGAATTGAATAATTACATAACAACAGCTCAACTAATTGCAGACTCTGTGATATCTTCTACTCGGGAAACTTATCAAGTTCAGTGGGTTCCAATGTGGGCTGAAGAGAAGAAAATGATAATTTTTGACGAAACCGAAGAGCATGGGGGAAAGGCTTTAAAAGAAGGTTACGATGAGCCCTTACTGTTGGTTAAAGGATATGAAGAGACAAGAGAAGAAATAGAAGTTCGGGATTGTAAAGAATATTTTTCAGCAATTGAGAAAGGTTTTGGTCCGAGTACTACATATGCTAAAAGTTATTTAGGATATTTTGAACAACATTGTCTAGTTCCTAAATGGCTGACAATTGCTACTGGTTCTAATGTCAGCTATCTTGATAATTTTGTATTAACTGAAGATTCGTTTAAAAAACTTCCCGCGAGCGTGGAGCCGGTTTGTGGTATGGATTATTCGCTTCTTAAAAAAGGATTGACTTGGGGGGAATACAACGAGGAAATTAAATTTATTGAGAAGAAAGACGATTTTACTCTCTCTTTGGAAGATGATACGACATGGTATTCTATTTCGATAATCGGAAGAGGAGATTTTAATCAAGACGAAATTGAAGATTTGCTTATGAAAACTTATTGTCGTGCTAAAGGGGGAAGTCTGTCTGAGGTAGATTATTTGATTATGACTCGTTTAGGTTATGGAAGGCCCTTAATTTATTTGGGTGAAGCATGGAATGTTGTTGATCTTGAAAAAAATGAATAATTTAATTAATTTAACGAGAATAGTTTACGGGAAATGGAAAGATAAAAGTTATTAGTGATTATTTAAAACACAATGATTATCTTCGTTATAATTTATTACTTGAATTGTTGTTGATGTGTATAATGAGTTTGTTTCTGATAATGAAAAAGTTAAAATACATTTGTTCAATATTCGAGAAAGAATGTATGAGCTTATAATTTCAAAAATGAAAGATCTTAAAAAAATATCTAGAGATAAAAAAATTAAACAAATTTTAGAAAAATTACAAGAAGACTATAAAGAAATTTAAAGAAAATAAAGTTCCACTTATTTAAGAAACATGAAAGATAAAAAAGTTATTTTAATTCATGGGCATAATTCTTCTCCTCAAAAAGAGAAGTACCAGATTATTTCTGAAAAACTAGATGAATTGGGGGTAGATTACTCAATTCCTATTTTTCCGGGAGGGGAATATCCTCACAGCAAGGATTGGTTAGAAATTATTGAAAGAGAGGTTAAAAGAAGTGAAAAGCCGATAGTTTTGGTTGGTCATAGTTTAGGTACAAGAGCTATCCTTTTGTATTTGGATAAGTTTGAGAGGGAAATTGATTCTGTTGTTTTAATTTCTTCTTTTAGTAATAATTTTGAAAAGAATAGAAAAAGAAGAGATGGTAATTATGCTGATTTCTTTGATTGTGCTGTTGATACAGAGAAAGTAAAGAAACTTGCAGATAGATTTGTTGTTGTTCATTCTGAAGATGATGATTTGATTAATTACGAACAAGGAGTTGAAATAGCAGAAGAATTAGATGCTGAATTGATAAGTTTTGAGGATATGGGTCACTTTAGTGGGGGAGAGGGAGCAGAGGAGAAAGCTAAGTATTTTGTTAAGTTTATTAAATCAGTTTTGTGATTTTTAAAGTGAAGATCGTTATGAAAATATATTTTGCTAATTATTTAACATCGAAAGATAATGAAAAAAATATCTTCTGGCTAAAAAGATGTTGAATTGTCAGAACTTAGTGTTGAGCAAGCCAAAACAGAAGCATTAAGGGGGTTGCTTACTGATAAAAAAGTAACCGACTTTTACTTGTTTTGAAGGGAGATATACATAAGTTTATTAAAAAAGTGCAAAAAGTATGTATCATTACCCAAAAACTATTGACAAACTTTTGATAATATGATACACTTGTGATTAGTGCTGGGTAAACCTTCTACTCTTGAAAGCCCTTAAATGCAGGGTTAGAAGGGAGAATGAATGCTGCTGTAGCTACAGACGCACGGGAAGGCACCTTCTGTGAGATAGGGCTAATCTTAGGTGCCTTGTGGCACTCTCGTCTTGAAAGACAAACCCAGCGAGAGTCCTTGGAACAGAAGCCACCTTTACGACTCATGGGCCTGTGTGCTTTTTGAGACACGGGCCCCTTTCTTTTTAAATGAGTTGATTGATTTTTCTTTATGTGTTAGCATTCATTCATAAATAGTTTCTGATGAAGGCCTAGTCGATTTTCTTAAAGATTCTAAATTAAAATTAAATTATTCTAATCATGGAAGGAGTTATCAAAAAAATTACTGACAAAGGATATGGCTTTATTTCTATTGAAGGAGAAGACAAAGATTTGTTTTTCCATTCAAATGAGCTTGAAGGAGTAAGTCTAGAAGAGCTCAGAGAAGGTGATAAAGTATCCTTTGAAAAAGCAGATTCTCCAAAAGGGCCTAACGCCACAAAAGTTAGGCGCGCTGAGTAAAGAGTTTGTAAAGCAAAAATTATTTTAATTTTTCACCCAACATAATTTGTTGGGTTTTTTTATTGGGAAATATTTTGATCTTTATATATTTAGCAAAACACTTTCCACTTGTCATTTTTCAATTTTTGATTAAAATAATATAAAGGTTTAATAAAATAATAATAATTTTAAAAAATATGTGTGATACTTGTGGTTGCAGATCAAAAGAAGAAAAAGAGACTTGTGAGGAATGTGGGAAACCAATGGATAAATGTGTTTGTGAAGAGTAAAACCTCTTTATATTGTGCGACATTTATTAAAAGCGGTCAGTTGTTCTGATCGTTTTTAATTCATTGACAGAATGATATAAGGTTTTTATAATATGGAAGAGTTGACTCAAGAAGAAAGGAGGGAGAAATGGAATGGACAGCGCTTGATATTATGGTTTTTGTTGTTTGGGCTCTGTTTCCCGTGTTTTGGATAATAGGGATTGTGTTTTTGATAAAGTTCGCTACCGAACATTTATCTCTTGCTTGGAAACTTAAAAGGATTGAGATCTTGATAGAACTTCTCAAAGAAGACGATAGGGTTGCTATTCTTCAAGCATACACTCCTGATCAGATTCAACACGCTAAGGGTATTATGGAAATACCCGGGGCTGTTGATTACCTGGGATCTTACAGCAGAAGAGAGACATGGAAAGCGGTTCTTCTTTTTGTGTTCCTTGTTGTTCTGGGTAGTTTGTTGTTTCTTAATCTTTAGTGATTCCTGTATGTGACTTTGAGTCAATTAAAGAGCCACTGAGCAGATTTACGTTAAGCTCAATGGCTTTTTGTTTTTTAATATGAAGGCTATTCTTCTTTTTCTAGTCTTTTTCCACTATGATATTTGCGGTGAATTTCTCTTAAACGTTTGTTAGTTACATGGGTGTATATTTGGGTTGTTGAGATATTTTTATGACCTAAAAATTCTTGGATAGCCCTCAAATCAACTCCTTGAGAAAGTAAATCAGTTGCCATTGAATGGCGTAGAACGTGGGGGCTTGTAAATATAGGAACTCCAGCTTTAATAGCACACTTTTTGACTATTCTTTGAATTGATCTTGCTGTTAATCTCCTCGGGGCATCTTTTCTTTTCCTGTAATTTATAAAAAGAGCTTTTGAATCATCTTTTCTTGTTTTCAAATACTTTTTTAGCCATTTGAGGGCTCTTTCTGAAAAATATACTGTTCTTGGTCTATCTCCTTTTCCGATAATTGTTATTTCTAAATCTTTTTTGTTTTCAATGTTCTTAAACTGTTCTTTGTTTAAGGAAACAAGCTCAGCTATTCTGAGACCCGTGGAGAACAATGATTCTAAAATAGCCCTATTTCTTAACCCAATACGCCCTTTTTTGTTGGCTGCTTCCAAAAGTTTTTTTATTTGTTCTAAATTAAGTACTTTTGGGGGTTTTTCTTTCTGAGCGTCTCTGGGAAGCTTTACCTTATCTGCCGGGATAGATTGTATATCTTTGTCAGAAAAGTAGCTTAGAAGGACTCTGAGGGCGACTAAATAGTAATTTTGGGTGGTCTTCTTTAAAGTTTTACCATTTTTATCTCTGGAACGAGCTAAAAACAGTCTATACTTCCAGATATGATCTGCGGTTAGTTCATGGGGCCTTAAATTCTTTAAATTATTGTTTTTAAGCCACTCTTTGAATTTGTTTAAATAGTGGTGATAGTTTTGTTGGGTTTTGTCTGCTAAACCCTTTTCAACAGCACAGTAATCTAGAAAGTCGGGAAGATGTTTTATAATTGGGGTGTCAGATTTTTTCATAATAGGTGAGAGATATTTTTTGTTTATTTTTGTTTAAAAAAGTTCTTTTTTTTGTTTATTTGGAGAGAAGTGGTTAGGGTTTTTTTGCCTTATTGGTTAATCTCCCTTAAACTGGCTCTTTACATACATTGTACGACTGTTCCTATATATAATAATAACAGGTGAAAAAAACCTGTCAAGCAAAGAAAGTACTACTCCTCTACTATTTTTATTAATATCTTAGAGAACTGATAAAAAAGGGAATTTAAAATATTTTTTGGAGCTGTGCTTTAAAAAAGCCCTTGATCTGTTGGAGAACACTCTCTTTTGCTTTTTCTGTTTCTTCTTTTAACTCTTCTTTTATATTCTCTTTTCTTTTTTCTGTCTCTTCTCTGAATCTTGAAAAAATGTATTTTTGAAGAAGCTGTTTTATCTTCTCAAATATTAAACGAAATGTTTCTGTAACTTTCTGGAATATATTTTTAATAAAATTTTGCAAGAAAGCGTTTTCTTTAAAATAAGATTTGATTGAGGGTTGTTGGGAGAGGAAAACAAAAAATAAGATAAGAAAGATTATTAAAAGATTAAAAAGTAATGTTTTGTTCATATTATTTTAATTTCTCTTTTGCTTGTTTTATTCTTTCTTGGCTTCTTTGTTTTCCCAGCACCTCAGCTAACTCAAAGGGGCCCGCTGAGGCTCTCTTTCCTGTCAGGGCTGCTCTCAGGGGCCAAAGTAAGTATCCCCTACCCTTAATTTCCTTACTGTCTCTTTTGAGGCTTAATTTTTCTGCTTCTTTCATTAAAATATCTTGGAGATTATTTTTGGTCCAATCCTCCTTTTTTATCTCAGATAACACTTTATATGATTTGTCAAGAGAGATTTTAATCTCCTTGTCTGTCATATCTTTCCATTGAAGGAGTTCTTTTTTGTAATCTAATTTCTTTTTGAAGAAAAAATCAGTTAAATCTTTTATTTCAGAGAGCTTCTTTAACCTTTCCTGGTAAAGAGAAACTATCTTTTGGAGGTCTTGAATAGAAATTTCTTCTTTTGTTTCTTTAATTTTGTATGTTTTGGGAGTTATTTTTTCAACCAAAACATCTTTTTCTTTTTCTGGTTCAATAAAATTAGCCTCTATTAAGTAGGGCAAGCAAAGTTCTGTTATTTTCTCTTTTGATTTTTGGCGGAGATAGAAACCATTCAAAGAATCTAATTTTTTAATATTGAAAACAGCCCCTGACCTCCCTACTCTGTTAAAGGAGAACTCTTTAACTAGAGAGTTAAGGGAGAAAATCTCTCTTTCGTCTCCGGGATTCCAACCCAAAAAGGCCATAAAGTTTATTATAGCTTCAGGTAAATATCCTTTCTTTCTGTATTCTGCAATAGAAACGGCGCCGTGTCTTTTACTTAACTTGGAGCGATCAGAACCCAAAATTAAAGGTAAATGAGCGTATTCTGGTTGGGGTAAATTGAGGGCTCTTTGAATTGAGATTTGTTTTGGAGTGTTTGAAAGATGGTCCTCTCCTCTGATGACATGGGATATTTTCATTTCATAATCATCAATAACAGCGGCAAAATTGTACAAAAAACTTATCTCTTTGTTGTCTTTCTTTTTTGTTGATGATAAAGGAGCAACTATATTTTTTGCTAAGGATATGTCCCCTATTAATTCCCCATCAAACTCTACTTCATCTCTTATTTTATCTTTGAACTTTATTTTCTGTCCTGGAATCTTAAATCTAACAATCGCAGATTTTTTTTCTTTAAAATTCTCTTTAATTTCTTTTTTTGTAAGGTTGGCACATTTACCGCTGTAAATTGGGGGTCTGCCAATTGAAATTAAATACTGACGATGAGCTTCAAGCTCTTCTTCAGAGCAGAAACAATAATAGGCCTTATTTTCTTGGAGGAGTTTTTTTAAATAAGGTAAATAGATATCTCCTCTTTTGCTTTGTCTGTAAGGACCCCTTTCACCCCCAGTATCTGGACCTTCGGTGTATTCAAGACCCAACCATTTTAAATTTTCTGTGATATCTTCTTCCCATTTTTTTTCTGACCTTTCTTTATCTGTATCTTCAATCCTGAGAATGAAAATACCTTGATTTTTTTTGGCAAAAAGATAATTAAAAAGAGCTGTTCTTGCTGTTCCAACATGTAAAGCTCCAGTTGGTGAGGGCGCTATTCTTACCCTTATTTCTCCTGTTTTTTTTAATTCAAGATCTTTGTGTTCCATATTATTCCAAATAGATTAAATATTCTAAAATTTCTCTTGCTATTTTCTTGGCAGCTTCTGGTTTTGAAAATTCCAAAGCGTTTTCTTTTATTCTTTTCAATTCATTTGGTTGTTCGAAAAACAAATAATTGAATTTTCCCATGATAAATCCTGGAGTCAAGTTATCTTCTTCGATTACCAAGCAAGCATTCTTTTCTGCTAAAGCATAAGCATTTTTGGCCTGATGATTCGCAGCAGAAGAAGATAAGGGAATCAAGATGCTTGGTTTCCCCAAAGCTGAAACTTCAAATATGGTTCCAGACCCCGCCCTGGCAACAATAATATCTGCTGCTTTGTAAGCGTGTTTGAGTTTATTTTCATCCAAGAAAGATTGGAGATGATAGAACTCTTCAAGTTCTTCTTTTATTATCACCTCTGACTCTTTTCTTACTTGTTCTTGGTTGTTTGTTCCAGACTGATGTATTATTTCAAACTTTTCAAGCAGATTGTTTAAAGCTAACAAAACAAAATCATTTATTTTTTCAGCTCCTTGTGAACCACCCAAGAACAAAATTACAGGTTTTTTCAAGGTAAGGTTGAAGATTTGCTTAGCTTCCTCAACAGAACCCTCAAGAATTTCTCTCCTGATTGGATTTCCAGTTAAAGTGGTATCTGCTATCTCAAAATATTCTGTTCTGGGAAAGGAAATAAAGATCTTTTTGGCTTGTTTTGAAGCCATTCTGTTAGCTAATCCGGGAACAATGTCTGATTCGTGCAAGAAAACAGGAATCCTTAAAATTTTAGCAGTCAAAGTTACAGGTAAAGCACCATGCCCCCCTTTACTGAAGATTATGTCGGGCTTAATAGAAAGCAGAATAAAGAAGCTTTGAAAAATTCCCAAAGGAACTTTGAATAAGATATCAATAATATTTTTGAAAGAAAAATATCTTCTCAGCTTTCCCGTAATAATTTTTCTTATTGTGATTCCTTCCTGGGAAAGAAAAATTGAAGAAAATTCATCTTCGGGACCCAGATAGAAAAGATTAAGATTTTCACTGTTTCCCGGATATATTCTTCTTATTTCCCTGGTGACAGCAATGATAGGAAAAATATGACCGCCCGTACCCCCACCCGTGAAAAGTATTTTTAACTTCTTCATATATTTTTAACTAAACATTCCTTGAGATGTTTAAAAGTATTCCCATAGCAGCTAATTCTGCTACAAGATGAGAACCTCCGTAGCTAATAAAGGGCAGAGGAATACCAGTTAAAGGTAAAATTCCAATTTGAGCCCCTATGTTAACGAAAGCTTGAATGAGTATCCAACAAATTATTCCCAGGGAGGTTAGTTTTAAAAACTTATTATCTGTTGACTTTGAAATTCTCAGTCCCCGCCAAAAGAGAACCAAGAAAAGGGAAAGTAAAATAAGGGAGCCAACAAACCCTGCTTCTTCAGCAAAAACAGCAAAAATAGTATCTGACATGGGATGGGGTAAAAAGCCGAATTTCTGGGAAGAGTAACCTATTCCTTTTCCTAAAATACCACCAGATCCTATAGATATTAAAGCTTGTTTTATTTGAAAACCTTTTCCTAAAGGATCAATTTCTGGCCTCAAAAAAAGCAACAATCTTGAGAAACGGTAAGGTGTTTGTATTATTAAAGAAATTAACCCTCCCAGTCCAATTAGGGCTAAAATTATATTGTGCCAAATAGGAGTCCCAGCAGAAAAGTATAAAATGAAGCTTATTGAAACAATTACCCCTAATGTACTTATATCTGGTTGACGGATAAAAATCAAACTTAAAACCCCGATTAAAAAAGCAAAAGGTAAAAGAAAATACTTTAAATCATAGATTATTTTCTTTCTTCCAAAAAGGGATTTCTTCTTTTTTTCATCAAATCTTGTTTTAATCCAAGAAGAAAAATACAAAATTACAGTTAGTTTGAGAAATTCAGAGGGTTGGAAAGATACCCCAGCAATGTTCAGCCAACGGCTAGCTCCCCCATGTTTTAAACCGAGTTGAGGAACGAAAACCAAAAAAACCAAAATTAAGTTTAAGATAGCCAAAGCAGGAGTTATTTTTCTTATTAATTTTAAAGGAAGAAAGAATAAAATAACTCCCAAGAATAATCCAGGTAAAAGTCCATTTTTGATTTGGTGAAAAAGGAAATAAGTTGTGGTTTCTGCAATTTCCAAAGAAAAATGAGAAGAAACAGTGCTTAAAAACAAAACACCAAAACAGACCAATGCCAAAATCGTAAAAAATAATATATAGTCAACTTGCCAAAATTTTCTCTTTTTTTTCATAAATTATTTATAGCCTCTTTGAATTGTTCTCCTCTATCAAACTCATTTTTAAATAAATTAAAGCTTGCAGCAGCAGGTGAAAGAAGGATAATATCTTCTTTTTTTGCTAGATTGTAAGCTTTTTTAACAGCTTCTTTCATTGAAGATACTTGAATAATTTTTTCTTCTGTTTTTTTTTCAGCAAACGCCCTTTTTATTTTATTTGAAGCAGTCCCCGGTAAAAGTAAGATATTTTCTATTTTTTCTTTTATTCCCAAAGTAAAATCTTTGTAATCTAGGTTCTTGTCTACTCCGCCCCCAATCAAAAAAATTCTTGATTTGGGATTTTTTTCTTTTAGAACAGAAATTGTAACTTGAGCGGCTTCTGGAATAGTTGCCGTTGTATCGTCAAAAAATCTTATTCCATTTTTAGTTGCTATTTGTTGTTCCCTTTCTGGAACCCCCTTAAAAGATTTTATTGATTCTTTAATATTTTTTGAAGGAACTTTAAATATCTTAGCTAAAGTAACAGCAGCGAGGAGATTAGAGATATTGTGTTCTCCTTTTATTTCGGTTTCTCTAAGATTAAGCACGGGTTCTTGTTTTTCTGAGAAAAATATTTGACCATTTTTTAAAAAACAACCAACTTCCCCCTCTTTGTTTTTATTTTTTTCAGTAAGGGAGAAAAAATATACTTTTCCCTTAGCTTCTGGAGCAAAACTTCTTGTTTTTTGATTGTTGTAATTTAAAACTAAAATGTCTTTTTTGGTTTGATTCTTGAAAATAGGAGCTTTGGCTCCGATATACTCTTTCATATTTTTGTAACGGTTCAGATGATCTTTGTAGATATTGGTTATTAAAGCCACCTGGGGGCTTTTTTCTAAATCTTCCAGGTTAAAACTTGAAAGCTCAAGAACAACTTTTGTTTTTTTATCTGTTTTATCTAAAACCTGGAGGGGTGAGACACCTATATTTCCTGCCAAAACCGTATTTTCATATTCTGTTTTTAAAAATCTATATATTAAAGTAGCAACAGTTGATTTACCTTTGGTGCCGGTGATTCCAATTATTTCTGAAAGACAAAGCTTGAAAAAGATAGTAGTTGCTGTTTCTATTGGAATGTTTTTGTTTTCAGCTAATTTAAGATAAGGTGAGCTTTGGGACACTCCCGGATTTTTGATTATTAAATCAGCATTAGTGAAATCTTCTTTTTTGTGTTCACTGAGGGTATAATTTATGGGTAAACCTTTCAGCTTTCTAAGCGAAGATTTTAATTCTTCTTTAGTTTTAATATCAGTTACTGTAACTTCAGCTCCTTTTTTATAAAAAAATTTAGTGCTTCCTACTCCCCCGCCGTGTAATCCCAACCCCATTATTGTTATTTTTTTACCCTTAAAAGACATAATTTATTTCTTTTCTTTAATTTTATCAGCTTTTTAGCAAAAGAAAAAGGCCCCGTAGGGCCCATGTATGGTCTGGGTGGTTGATGGTGGAGATAGCTCTTATCAAGCAAGGGATGCAAGGAATTGCACTCCTTGGTCGGTCAAGACGTTAACTTGACAGTGAGCCCCTCCTATCATCAGATGGGTTTCATCTGATGGGCTATCCAAGCCCCTATCAACCACCCAGTAAACTATTCACTTTTTGATGAACAATTTACTAAATGTTTAATATTTTATTCTGAGAGTATCTTAATAAACTTGTAGAATCTTGTCAAGTTTTTTGTTTTTTTTAAAAAGGGTTTATTATTTCTCCTTCAATCTCTTTTCTTAAAGCAAGCTTGCTTAGTTTTTTTAAATGATAAGGTTCGTCGCTGAAAAAGAATTGATGATTGTCCCCTACTTTAAGTTTTGAAATAATATCAGGATTTTTTTTCAAAAACATTTTTAATTCTCCAGCTAAACTTTGAGCTGGATTTATTATTTTAACTTTTTTGCCCATTATTTCTTTTATTGTTTTTTCAAGTAAAGGATAGTGGGTACAAGCCAAAACTAAAGCATCAATCCCCTTCTTTTTTATTGGGGTTAAATAATCTTCTGCTATTTTTTTTGTTTCCTCTCTGTTTATCCATCCTTCTTCAACCAAAGGAACAAACAAGGGGCAGGCTTTTGAGTAAACTTTTAGATCGGGTTTTTTATCTAAAAGTTTTTTTTGATAAGATTTACTTTTTATCGTCCCTGGGGTTCCTATTATTCCTATCTTCTTGATGTTTTTGTCTTCTAAAACTTCTTTTACTACCGGAGTTATCATTTCAAAAACAGGTATGTTGCTGAATTTTTCTTTCAAAGAATCTGAGGCCCAAGCAGAAGATGTGTGACAAGCAATAACAATTATCTTGGCTCCTTTCTTGAGGAGCCAATTTACAATTTTTTCTGAGAATTCTTTTACAACTCTTTTTCCTTTTGTTCCGTATGGAAGATGAGCCGTATCGCCGAAATAAATAATTTGGTATTTTGGTAAATACTTAAAAACTTGTTTTACAATTGTTAATCCTCCGACACCGGAGTCAAATATTCCTATCATAATTTAAGTATATCAAATTTTTTTGTTTTTAAAAGACAGAAACTTGGTTTGACGAAGCGGAAGCCACCCTCTTCCGTTTTAAAAAGACGATGACCTCAGAACGGGTTATCTCCAAAATAGACAAGGCAGGTTACCGACCTGCCCGAATCAAGGAACTCTTGGCTCTGGGTGCTACCCACCCGGAACTTGGAGAAGAATTTCCCATAACTGTCCTCGGCTCGGTTTGGCAGGACCCGGATGGCAACCGCAACGTTCCGGGTCTGCACTGGAGCGGTGCTGGGCGCTTCCTGAGCCTTTACTGGCTCGAGAGTGGCTGGGATGAGAGGTGGCGTTTCGCCGCCGTCCGCAAGTAGGGTTCTTGGAATCTTGGGCTTCTAACTCTTGTTGGAATCCTTGATTTCTTGGACAAAGGTCTCGTGCGAAAGCATAGCTTTTGCACGAGGCCTTCTTCTTTTTTTTCAAAAAACAGTTGAATTATTTATTCCAGCAAGCGAATAGCCGTTCCCACAATGGCCAAAACAATTCCAATTACCCAAAATCTCATTGTTACTTTGTAAGATGGCCAACCAAGATCTTCAAAATGATGGTGAATCGGAGCACAGCGAAAGAGCTTCTTTTTTCTGAATTTTTTTGATAGAAGCTGCAATATTGATGAACCAGATTCCAAGACCAATATTCCAGCAATAATAGGTAAAACAACAATAGAATCAGTTAAAAAGGCAACAACAGCTAAAGTTGTAGTTAATCCTAATATTCCCGTTTCTCCCATATAGAAACGAGCAGGTGGAATGTTGAACCACAAAAAAGCAAATAAAGTTCCGGCAATCACTCCACAGAAGCTGGCCAAATCAACTTTTCCCTGCCAAAGAGCAATGACACAGAAAGCACCAAAAATAGCAGCAAAAACTCCTCCAGCTAAACCATCTAAACCATCAACTATACCACCTGACCAAGAAGCTAGGGTAACTATAACAAAAAGAGGTATGTACCAGATACCGATTGGAAAGTTTCCCAGCAAAGGAATGTGAATATAGTCCCAACCTAGTTTGTAATAGAACCACCAGCCCCCAACAAGACCTATTATTGTTACAATTAACAATCTCCTGGTGAAGGTCATACCGCCAGCAACATATTTTCCCTTGCCGAAAACTTGCAAGAAATCATCAGCAAATCCAACTATTGAAGCTACAACTAAAGTAAAAAGAGGTAACCATGTTTCTGCTCTTGAAAGAAAGTTTAAGGTATTTAACCAGAAGTTGTCTGAAATTTTGGATAGGAAATAAAAAAGGTATATTATCAAAACAGTTGTTACCCAAATCAAAAGTCCCCCAAAACGAGGTGCTTTTATTTCTCTTTCTTTATGGAGATTATAAAAAACAGTAGCTTCTTTCCCCGTTATTGTTTTTTTTCTTGCTTCCTTTTTCCATAGTTTGTACTTGTAAAGGAAATGGGTTAATAGAGGAGTCCAAAGAATAGCTAAAACAGAAGCTGTTGTAGCTAAAACGAAAATTTTAATTACATCAACACCAAATGAGGGCATAATTTAATACCATTTATAGGCTTTTTTAGTCCAGTTAATAATCTTTTTCGTTTCTTCAAATCTGTTAGGAGAGTTTAAAACTAAAATTATTAAAAATTTGTTATTTACTGGACTTTCCAAAACAGAAATTAAACACCCCCCTGCTCTTTTTGTCCAACCCGTTTTTCCACCTATTATTTCTGGGAATTCTTCTAAAAGTTCGTTTGTTGTTTCTAGTTTATGATGGAAATCTCCTTTTGGGGTATAAAGATTGTATTCTTTTTCAGAAAGTATTTCCCAAACTAAGGGATAGTTTTTTAATAAATGCTGAATTAATTTTACTAAATCTTCCCCTGTTGAATAATTTATTGTGGCTGTTGGGGTGGTAGTTGAATAAGTAGGATCAAGACCAGTCGGATTGCTAAAATAGGTGTTTCGTAAAGCTAATTTTTTTGCTTCAAGATTCATTAAATCAACAAATTCTTTCTCTCCTTTAATTTCACTTAAAGCAAAAGCAGCATCATTGCTTGATTCTATCAAAGTTATATAAAGAAGGTCTTTTGCTGAAAAAACATCTCCTTCTTTTAACTCTCCTCTATCTTCTTTTTGATTGAATGCTTTCTTGCTTATTTTAACTCTCTGAGACAAATCATAATCTTTTAAGACAACCAAAGCTGTCATTAATTTAGTTAAGCTTGCTATTGGCATTTTTTCTTTTTCTAATTTCCTGAAAAGATATTTTACATTACCCTTAGAATCAATTTCAGCTGCCAAAGCAACAGTTGAATTAACTTCAAGTTCTCCCACTTCCCAATTCCTGACAGGATTCAGAAAATCGGGTAGTTTGGGTATCTGCTTTATTGTTATTCCTTGTTCTCTAGTTATTTTTTGTAAAAAAAGAGCCTCAAAGGGTCTTTGAAGAGCTTTCATTCCCAGACCGAAAGCTAGAAAGAATAAAAACAAGCCCAATAAAATTATAATTTTTTTTGACTTCATAAAGTTAGGTTTTCTTTTTCTTTTTTATCTCCAAGCCAAGCTCTTTTAGTTGTTCTTTTGTTACTTTAGCTGGAACCTTCATCATCAAGCCCCTGTTGTCCCCTGTTTTGGGAAAAGCAATGACCTCCCTGATATTTGGTTCTCCCAAGGCAATAGCTAAAAATCTGTCTATTCCGGGGGCTATTCCACCGTGAGGGGGAACTCCATATTTGAAAGCTTCAAAAAGATGACCGAATTTCTTTTGAATATCTTCTTTTGTATGTCCTAAAACCTCAAACACAGCTTCAAGAATGTCTGGTTTGTAAGACCTTAAGCTTCCCCCACCTATTTCTTCACCGTTCAAAACTAGATCATATTGGAAAGCCAAAACGTTTTCTGGTTTCTTTTTTATTTTCTCAACATTTTCTGTTTGTGGCCTGGTGAAAGGATGATGCATAGCACCCCACTTTTTGTCACTTTCTTTCCACTCAAACATAGGAAAGTTAGTTACAAAACAGAAAGCTAAAATATCTTTGTTTTTTTTGTTTTCTCTTAAATCGGGGCGGTCAGTTTTGTATTTTTTCATCACATCCTTGTATTTTAAGCGAGGGAAGGGTGTTTTTGCTATTTTCTTTTTTGGGAAAACTTTTTCAATTAAACCAATGTAAAGCTCTTCTGTTAAATTTAAAATATCATCTTGATTGACAAAAGACATTTCAAAATCAAGCTGGGTGAATTCTGGCTGACGATCTGCTCTGGGGTCTTCATCGCGGAAACAGCGAGCTATCTGGAAATATTTTTCTATCCCAGCTACCTGTAAAAGCTGTTTGTATTGTTGGGGTGATTGGGGTAAAGCATAGAATTTTCCGGGATAAAGTCTTGAAGGGACTAAGAAATCACGTGCTCCCTCTGGGGTTGATTTTGTTAATATTGGTGTTTCAATTTCAAGAAAGCCTTTTTTTTGAAGAAACTCTCGCATAAACTGGATTGTTTCTTGTCTTTTCTTGAGGTTCTTTCTCATTCTTTTTCTTCTCAGGTCAAGATAGCGGTATTTTAATCTTTTTTCTTCTGCTATTTTGTAACCATCTCCATTAATAGGAATGGGCGGTGTTTCTGTTTCTGAAAAAACCTCTATTTCTTTAACTTCAAGTTCAACTTTTCCCGTTTCCAAATCCGGGTTTTCCATTTTTTTCGGTCTTTTGTTTATTTTACCCGAAACTTCAATTACCCATTCTGGTCTCAGCTTTTGGGCTGTTTTGTAAAGCTCTTTGTTTTTTTGGGTGAAAACTAACTGTAAAATACCCGTTATATCTCTAAGATCACAGAAGATAATTTTACCGTGGGATCTAATTTTGTTGACCCATCCTGCAACCTTAACTTCCCCGTTGATGTATTTTACTGTTTCTTTGTTTAAGAATCTTTGCATAATTCGTTAATCTTTTATCTCCTTTAAAATTTTAATTGTTGATTGTTTTTTTGCCCATTTTTCAAGGTATTTTAAATCAACTTTTGTGGTTTTTAAAATTGATTTTGCATCTCTCAATTTCAGAGAAGAAGATGTTTCTTTAAACCCCATTAGCTTGCAGAGAATGAGATCTTCTGGGGAATAATATAGATATCTTTATTGAATATTTTCTTTTTCTGCCTCCTTTTGAATTCTGAATCCCCGAAGGGGCCTTTTTTCTTTAACCAAAAATCTATTTTTAGGCCGCTTTTCTGGTGAATAATATTGAAAGTAAATTCATTTTCAATTGCTTCTTTTACTGCTCTAAGTGAAATATAGAAATCTTTTTTAAATAGTTTAATGATCTTATCTTCATCCTTTTCTTTGGCTTTAATGACAATATCAACATCATGGGTGGTTCTGGGGAATCCCCAGTAACTTACAGCTAATCCCCCAGTTAATATATATTCTATGTTGCCTTTATCTAGTCTTTTTTGTGGCTTCACCCATAATTTCAAATTTTCTTATAACCGCGCTAACAGTTTTGTCATCCTGTCTAAATTCCTTGAAACTAATATTTTTAGTAAATTCCTCAATACTTTTTATGGCTTCTAAAACATCTTTTAAATAAATGGTGTAATTTCTTTTCATAAAGAAATCACCTCTTTTAAAACAGAGGCTTTAATTTCACTTCTTAATGCTTTCTTTGATACAACATCTACTTTCTTTCCAAGTTTTTCTTCAAGAAATAAAGAGAGGCCAACCAAATGAAAAAGATCGCCCTCTTTTTCAAATTCAACTAAAATATCAATATCGCTTCCCCTTTTTTCTTCTCCTCTTAAATAAGAACCAAAGATACCGATTGTTTTTACCTTAAACCTTTCTTTTAGTATTGGTTCTAATTTTTTTAATTTTCTTTTTATTTTTTCCAACTTTTTCATAATTCTCAAATTTTATTGATAAAAAACACTTTTTAAATCTTTTTTAATTAAATTATCCTTTTATATATTCTACTAGGAACTTTTCCTTTTACAAACCACCGATCAATTTCCATAAAAAGAAGGGTTTATTTTAGTTTAATTTTTCTGAATCTTCTTTTCCCCACTTTAATTATTTCACCCCCTTTGAGTTTTAATTCTTTTTGCCAATCTTTAATTTTTTTTAATTTTTCTTTTTCTGTTTTTTTAATTTTTACTCCCCTACTCTGGATTAGCCTTTTTGCTTGGCTCTTTGAGCTAGTAAGTTTAGAATCATAAAGAAGATCTAAAACGGGATAAGATTTTTTTGATGTTTCAAAAACTGGAATTTCAGAAGGTAATTCTTTTTCTTTGAAAACTCGATTAAATTCTTTCTCTGCTTTTTGTGCTGATTTTTTGTTGTGATAAAGCTCAACTATCTTTTTTGCTAATCTTGCTTTGGCGTTTCTTGGGTTAAGCGTTCCTTTCTTTAATTCTTTTTCAATCTTCTTTATTTCTTCTTGTGATACTCTTGTGCACAATCTGAAATAGTCCAGGATTAATTTATCTTTCATTGACATTATTTTCCCGTACATCTCTTTTGGTTTTTCTGTAATGTTTATCACATTACCCCAGCTTGTTGACATCTTTCTGCCATCTAAACCATAAAGCATTTCAGATGTCATAATGTCTTGGGGGGGTTGGTTAGATATTCTTTGGATGTCTCTACCTGTTTTTAAGTTGAAAAGTTGGTCATAACCTCCTATTTCAACATCAGCTTTAACAGCAACAGAATCATAACCCTGGAACAAAGGATAATTTAATTCATGGACACCGATGGGTTTACCCCCCTCCCATCTTTCTTTAAAGTTTCTTCTTTGGATCATCTGTTGGGCGGTAAATTCCATTTCTAATTTTAATAGATCCTCTATTTTTAATTTCTTTAACCATTCACTGTTGTAATGAAGTTCCACTTTCTTCATATCTAAAATCTTGCCAATCTGCTTTTTGTAACCTTTCATATTCTTTTTTATCTCTTTCTTTAAGAGAGATTTTCTCATGGCTTGTTTATCTGAAGCATCACCAATTTGGGCTGTGAAATCACCAATTATTAAAACTATTTTATGGTCTAATTCCTGAAAACTTTTTAATTTCCAGAGTTGAATAGCTCTGCCAATATGAATCTTAGGTCCGGTGGGGTCAACGCCGTGTTTAATTCTCAGTTTTTTACCTGATTTTAACTTTTTTTCTAAACTTTTCTTTTCGATAACTTTCTCAACGCCTCTGGTTAACACTTCTTTAATTTTTTCTGGGTTGGTTTTCATTATATGTTTTATTCTAACTAATTTCTCCCAAAAA
>CAYZYK010000013.1:0-20682 GCA_964482615.1 uncultured Candidatus Saccharibacteria bacterium | reverse complement strand
TATGGTGTTTTCTATTGTTCCCGCGGCATTTAAAGTAGGTGTTATTATAGAAACTTTTGATTTCATATTATTTTAAAATTAACCAGTTACCAATTGCTAAACCATCTAATTCGCTGTTTAAAAAAGTGTCTATGGCTATTTTGGGAGAACCTACAATAGGGGAGCCATGAAGATTGAAAGAGGTGTTAACAACACCTGAGACCCCTGTTTTTTCTTTGAAAGTTTCTATTATTTTTTTCCAGACAGGGTTCCAATTATTTACTGTCTGGGGCCGGCAGGTTCTGTCTCCTTGGTGTAAGCCAGCTATTATTTCGTCTGCTTCTTGCTTTGTCTGAAAAGCTTCAACCATATACCTTGCTGGTTTGGGATTGATTAGATATTTTTCTGAATCTTCCTCTAAGATAGAAGTAGCAAAGGGCATCCAAAAATCTCTTTGTTTTATTGCAAAATTAAGTTTTGAGATAACTTTTAAGTTTCTTGGATCCGCAGCAATACTTCTGTTCCCAAGAGCTCTTGGGCCGAACTCATCTCTGCCTTGGAAAATTGCTATTATCTTACCTTTTGATAGTAAACCGCCCACTTTTTGGCCTATATCTTCTATGTGTTTTGATTTTCTAATTAGGTTTTTCTTTTTAATTGCTTCTTTTATTTCATTATTACTGAACTCTCTTCCTAGGTATAAATCTTTTAAGGGATGCTTTTTAGGTTTTATAGTTTCTTTTTTGCATAATTTGTAATATCCTTCAAGGGCAGCTCCAACACAAACTCCGGTGTCGCCAGCGGCAGGATAAAAGAATATATCTTCAACTTCTTTTAACTCTCTTAATCTCTTATTTGCTTTAACGTTTAAAAACATTCCTCCAGCACAAGCTACTTTTCTTATACCAGTTTCTTTAATAGAGTTTTTAACCCATTTTACTAAGAGATCTTCAAAGTATTCCTGGCAAGCCGAGGCTATATTATCAAATCTTTTTTCAAATAATATATTTTTTAATTTTTTAGAAACATCTTTTGTATAAGTACCGAAAGTATTTTTAAACTCCAATGGGTTTTGTGGGTCAATTTTTATAATTTGTTTTATCTGGTCAATACAATACTCTGATTTGCCGTAAGGGGCAAGGCCCATCACTTTATATTCATGCTCCCACCTTTTAAGACCTAAAAAGCCTGTAATTTCACTGTAGAGATTATTTCCTAAACTGTCATAGGTAGGGCTCCAAGCAATTCTTTCTATTCCAAAGCTTTTTCCTTTATTTACAGTTGAAGAAACTCCATCTCCAGACCCGTCTAAGGTTAAAACTAACGTTTCGTCATTCCAAGGTCTTTGGTAAAAAGCACAAGCAGCATGGCACAAATGATGCTCAACGAAGATGATTTCTTTGTTTTCTATTCCCAACTCTTTGAATATTGCTTTTAATTCTTTCATCTTTCTCATTTTATGGAGAATAGCAACATAAAGCTTGGAGAACCATTTTCCATGAATAAAAGGTACTATTTTCCGGTAAATCTTAACATAAAATGGTTCTTCTTTTAGGGGGGCGTGAGTTCTCATCAAACCCGCAATAGCTATTAAGTCTATCTCTTCTGGTTTTATATCAGTTTGCTTGAAGGCCTCTTTAATGCTTAGTTCGGGAATACCACTGAAATTTTTGATGTTTCTGATGCGTTCTTCAGAAATAGCAAAGATTAATTCCCCGTTTTTAATTAAAGAAGCTCCAGCATTGTGGCCGTCATGAATGCCTAAAACTGTAATATCTTTTTTCATAATAGTTTAATTAGTTTATAAGAAGGGTTTAATCAATGTAACCTAAGCTTCTTAGCTTGTCTTTTATTTCTTGATTCATTTCTTGGTCCGAACTTTGGTCTTTTTCTCTTTTCTGACTAGAAGAATTCACATGGTCTTTTAATTTTTGCCTTAATTTTTTGGCAATTTCAGGGTTTTCTTTTAAAAGATTTCTTTTTTCCCTTGGATCTTTCTTTAAATTATATAACTCTTCTTTATCTTCCTTTCCGTTTTTAATAAATTTCCATTTCTTGCCTCTTATTGTTCCTATGAAAGGATCAAATTCTGATTCGCTTATTATATATTCTTGAAGGCAGTTTTTATCTCCCTTTTTAATTAGGGGAGATAAGCTTTTTCCGTCAAAACTTTCATTTGATTTTAAATTAGCTAGTTCTAAAATAGTTGGCACCAAATTTACCAGAGAAACGGGGGAGGAGACGATTTTCTTTTCAATTCCCGGAGTGGATACAAAGAGAGGCACTCTTAAAAGCTCATCATAAAGATAATGAGGATGAGAGTAAAAGCCATGGTCTCCAAATCCTTCTCCGTGATCTGCGGTGACAATTATTATAGTTTCTTTTAACTTGTTTTCTTTTTTTAATTTATCTAATAATTTTCCAATTTGTTTGTCAGTGTATTCAACTTCTTTCCGGTAGCCCTCTTTAAGTTGTTCCTTTTCCCTTTGGGTTAATTTTTCTGGAGTTTTATGAGCTTTTCTCCATACCCGCTCTGCTTTGATCCGGTTTAAAAAGGGAAACCCCTGGTGTATTTGATAGGGGCCGTGAGGGTCCATATAATGGAGCCACAAAAACCAGGGCGAAGAGGTCTTTTTAAGCCATTTTATCGCTTTTTTATTTAATTTTGATGCGGGAAGATAGGGAACAGGACGGATAAGTCTTCTTATCCTATTTAAAAACCATTTTAAAGAGCCGGACAAAGGAAAACTTTTTAAGAATAAATCATCATAAAAGCTGTCAAAGCCATCTTTGTAACCGAAGATTCTTGAAAGGAGAGGGTTAGAATGAAAAGCAGAAGTTTTATAATCCTTCCTCTTTAAAATCTTAGCTATTTTAGAATTACCTTCGGGGGTTGGGTGACCATAAAGCTTACCCTTTATTAAAGGAAGCGAGCTTGGATATTCGCCTGTTAGAATAGAGGGAACAGAAGTAGTCGTATATGAGCCAGCTGAAATTGCATTCGTGAAAAAAACGCTTTTTTTGGCCAGCTCGTCAAAATTCGGAGTTGAAATTTTGGAGCTGTGATTAATACATTTTATTGCATCAGCTCTTAGGGAATCAATTGTAATGAGTAAAATGTTTTTTTTATTCATTTTTTAGCAGTTTCTTTTAAAATTTCTAACGTTTTTTTAGTTGTTTTTTTCCAGTTGAATGACTTTGCTCTTCTTTTTGATTTTTGTTTCATTTTTTGAATTAACCCTTTGTTATTTAAAAAGTGGTTTATTTTTTCTGCAATGTCGTTTGGGTTTTCGGGGTTAAAATAAAGAGCTGCATCTTGACATATTTCAGGCATCACAGAAACATTAGGGGATAGAATTGCTGTTCCAAGTTTTAAAGCTTCAATCAGGGTCCGAGGGCAGGTTTCAACTGTTGAAGGAAAGATGAAGAATTGACATTTTTTATATAAAGTTCCGATTGAAGAACGAGGAACTAAGCCAAGAAATCTTACTTTGCTCTTTAAATCATTGTTTATCAATGATTTAATTTCTTTAAAATATTTTTTGTCTTTAGGAAAACCAGCGATTAAAAGCGGCGGTATTTCTTTTCTTTTTTTTGATAATATTTTATATCCCTCTATAAGCTCTTTGTAGTTTTTGTATCGCATTATGTGCCCTGCAGCAAAAATAAATTTGTTAGGCAAAGAAGAAAATTCTTTTTTTTGAAGGTTTTCAATGTCAGCACTGTGAAGAATGGCTTTTATTTTCTCTTGATCTAGCCCGTTTTTAATTAAGTTCTTTTTGGCAGTTTCTGACATTGTAATTATAGTTTGAACTGTTTTTGAAGATAATTTTGCTAGGTATTTTAAGCCAATTAGTTTTAATTTTCTGAACCTTTTTTCTTTTTTTAAGATTTTTTCATAAAAGGGAACCATGTTCGCTATTTTCATAGCGGTTGGACAGGGAGAGAAGAATATATCTATAGAAGAGAGAGTGTAAAGAACATCGCAGTTTAGTTTTTTTAATTTAAAAGGAAGCCACAGCTGTTCCCATAAAAAGCGGAGAAAAGAAGGAGAAGATACGCCCTTAATAATTTTAAGGTTACTTACTTTGTGAAACTTTTTTATTTCTGAAGGGGAGGCAAAAACAAAATATTGATTTTCTTTATCAATTTTAGTTAAGTATTTTACAATCATTATAGCATAATCCCTCCCGCCTGATATGCCAATTGGTAAAGCGTTAATTGCTATTTTCATATTGTTGAGGAGAGCTTCTTAAAAGAACCCCTATTAAGCCCAAGAAAATTATAAAGTAGATGTTAAAGAAAAAACTATAAACGCTTAATTGTTTTACTAAAATCATAAGAAAAGTGATTAATGTTGCTCCGAAAATAATTCTTCTCTGATCTTTACAGTAAGACCAGGCCTTAAAATATGTTAACATCATAACAGAAAATAAGAGAAGAACAAAACTCAATCCTAATATTCCTCTCCTGAAAAATATAGCAACAAAAATGTTATGGATTTGGTGTTTAAAATACTCTCCTTTAGAGCTTATATATCTTGTGCTTTTTGTTGTTTGAATTTTATACTGAGCTCCATTTCCCATTCCAATTATGTAATTTAGAAAAGATCCTCTTTCTTTCATATGACTTAAAGAGTCAATTCCTTCAGCAATTTTGACATCAAAAGAAAGAGTAGCTTGTTTTTTTGAAGACAAAACATCCATTGTGCTTTCAACGTCAGCTTTTGTTGCTATAAATTTTGCTTTTAATTGATTAGTTATTTTATCAACTGGTTCAATTGTGAATGTGGAGAGAAGAAGAATCACTATTACAGTAATAAAAATTAGTGGTAAAGATTTAATTAAAAAAAATAACATTTTCTTAAATACTATAAAAATGAATGCTACTGTGAGACCAACTGAAGCTGCTACCCATTCACCACGGCTTAAAGAAAATATAATGCTTGACAAAGCTAGAATTAATAGAAACAAAGTTTTATTTTTAGGAAAGTTCCAAAAAATATTTTTATTTTCTGTTGAGAAGAAAAACAGAAGAGAGATTGGTAGCACAGTGGTTGCCCCCGCTGTTCCAACCTCTAAAAAACCGGGGCTGAAAAGCTGGAAAATTTGCTCTCCCAAACTAACAATTAGAACAATAATTACTATTCGATAGAAGGTGTTAAGTACGTTTTTTATATTTTCATTTTTTATTATCTTAATGATGGAAAAGTACACAACCGGGAATATAAAGAATTTATAAGTGTCAGAAACTATATATCCAGGATCATTTTTCATTAAAACTCCTACGACCAGCCATATTAAGTTAAAAAATGCTAACAGGATTATAATTCTTTCATAAAGGAAAAGATTTACTGTTTTGAACCGATGCTTCAAAAAAAGATTTTTATAAAGAAAAAAGAATAAAATCAGAAAAATAATTCCGAAAATTATGGCCTGAGTTCTCAAAGCAATGGACCCCGGATTCTTTACGGGAGGGATTTCATAAATTATTTTAAGGAAGGGTCTTGAACTGAATGACAGGATTAAGAGACTAAAGACAAAAAGTTCCCCTTTGGTGTGTTTATTGCGTCTTCCAAAAAGGTAAAGAAAAGGAAGAGAAAATAAGATAAATTCTATTATATTAGCTGTCATAATTAATGAGATAAAAATTTTGGTATTTTAGAGAGAATATATTTTTTTAAAACGTATATCCAACACCAAAAAGGATAGTTTCCCTCCCGTAATATTTTTTTTCTTATTTCTATACCAGTTTTCGCTTGTTCTTTTCTTTTTTGGAAAGATAAACTTTTTTTGGTTTTTCTCACTTTTGTAAGAGGTTCTGGTAAATTGGCTAGATTGCTGACTTGCGATATTCGAAACCATAGCTCGTAATCTTGAGATAGTTTTAATTTTTCATCATAAAGGCCAGTTTTATTTAGTACTAATTTTCTTATTAAAACAGTCGGATGAGCAAAAGGATTTTTCTTAATTAGTTCTTTCTTAATATTTTTATTGTTTGTAGGCAAGGATATTTCCCTTATTATTTTCCCCTTTTTATTGACTTCAAAGTAATTTGTTCCTAAAAGGCCTATTTCTTTGTTGTCTTTCATAAATTTTATTTGTTTTTCTATTCGGACGGGTAGAGCAATATCACCAGCGTCTATTCGGGCAATGTATTTCCCTTGAGAGGATTTAATTCCTTTGTTAAGAGATCTTGTTAAACCGATATTTTTTTTGTTTTTGATTATTCTTATGCGATTGTCTTTTTTCGTATACTCTTTAAGAATGCTGGCTGTTTTGTCTGTTGAAGCGTCATCTATAATAATAAACTCAAAATTAGAAAAAGTTTGACTTAAAATGCTTTCAAGAGTTTCTTTTAGAAATTTTTCACCGTTGTAAACAGACATTAAAATTGTGACTTTAGGGTTTTTCATAAAATTAAATAAACCATTTTTTGGCCCAACCCTCTAAAAAGATTAAAGATTGTATTTCATTAATTCTATTACGGTATATTCTTTTCTTCCAACCAGTTCTTTTCTGAAATTGGGTGGCTAACAATTGATTAATTACTTTTTCTTTTACGAAATAGCTGTCTTTTAAATATTTTATCATTTTTTTATTTCCTTGAAGCCAGTTTTCCAGGGGGGCTTGAAATCCTTGTTTTTTTCTGTAGATTGTTTCGGGGGGAACTAATGATGATGCTGCTTTTTTCAGTATATATTTTGATTCATCTTCTTTAATTAAATATTTTGAGGGTATTTGGGAAACAAATTCTATAAATTTATGATCTAAGAAAGGAGACCGGATTTCTAAAGAATTAGCCATAGAAGATCTATCTGTTTTAGTTAGCATTCTTTCGGGAAGTGAATACTTGAAGTCGAATGCTCTCATTAAATCATAAATATCTTTATGCTCTTCACTTAAGTTATTAAACTGGTTATGAAGCCAGTTAGATGGACTGTAATCCTTAATTTTTAAGCTCCATTTTCTTTTTAAAATCTCTTTTATTCTTTTTTTATCTAAAATGCCCATAGAGGGGGCAGTACTAGCATAATAACTTTTACCCCCTTTTAATCTAAAAAGAAAATTTTTACTCTTAAAATTATAAGGAACAATTTTTTCTGTAATTTTTGAAATATTTTTTGCTAGTGAGAGGAGAACATTATTTTGATTATAGATTTTTGCGGTCTTTTTGTACCGAGGATATCCTAAAAAAAGTTCGTCTCCTCCGTCTCCTGAGAGAGCAACTTTAACGTGATTAGAGATTTCTTTTGAAATTAGAAAAGTTGGAAAGTAGGAATAGTCATTGAAAGGTTCATCAAAATGGAAAAGTATTTTTTCAAAAGAGTGAAAGGCGTTAAGAGAGTTAGCTTTGATTTCAGTATGTTTTGTATTAAGGTTTTGAGCGACCATTCTAGCATATTTTGATTCGTCTAATTTCTTGTTGTCAAAACTTACTGTAAATGTTCGGGGTTGATGGATGATTTGAGACAAGATTGCAACTACTATTGAGGAATCAACTCCTCCAGAAAGCAATGTCCCCAAGGGAGCATCGGAAATTGTTCTTAGTTTAACAGATTTTTTTAGATTTTCTTTAATTCCTTCTATCCAATAAGACTCTTTTCGGGAATAATCGGGTTTGAAGGTAAGATTCCAGTAAGACCTTTTTGTTAATTTTTTACTTTTAAGATTGTAGATTAAATATTGAGCCGGTTCTAGTTTGTATGTATTTTTCCATATTGTTTTTGGGGCTGGTATAAACCCAAAGCAAAGATAATCAGCTAAAGCCTTTGGGTTTAGTTCTTTTTTAAAAAAATCCAACCCGCTTAATCCTTTTAATTCTGACGAGAAAGCAAATCCTTCTTTATTTAAGAAGTAATAAAAAGGTTTTTGACCGCATCTGTCTCTGGCAGCAAAAATAGTTTTTCTTTTTTTATCGTAAATAGCAAAAGAGAACATTCCGTTTAATTTTTTCAATATTTCTTCTCCCCATTGTTCATAACCGTGAATTATTACTTCTGAATCAGCATGATCTGTTTTAAAGATGTGACCCCGGGTTTCTAATTTTTTTCTTAATTCTAAGTAATTATATATCTCTCCGTTAAATACTAACCATTTAGTGTCGTTCTCGTTTGATAGGGGTTGGTTTGCTTTTTGGGAAAGATCAATAATGGCTAATCTTCTATGGCCTAAAAAAAGATTATTTTCTTTATCTATGAAAGAACCCATATTATCTGGGCCTCTGTGGTTCATAGTGTTGAGTTGCTTTAAGGCAGTTTCTGGATTAATTTTATTTTGACTGATAATTCCTAAAATTCCGCACATAATTATTTTATTTTTGTAATTACTATGAAATTTTCTGATAGTCCCGGAAAAAGTTTTCCAAAAAATAATTCAAGATAGCGTATAATTTTACTTATTGGAAGTAAAAAAGGAATAGAGCGTCTTAACCTTATCGGTATAGGATTAAGGCGGACGTAATCTCCATGAAAAGAAATAATTTTTAGGTCGCAATGTTCAACGAGAAAATTATTAAGGTGAGAATAGTTCCAACCATAAATATGAAAAGTATCACTGTTTGTTCTACTTAAAATGCTGTTAATAAATGAAGAAAGCGAGCACAAGTTTGGAATAGCAATTATTATTCTTTTTTTAGAAATGTATTTTATTTTGTTTATTGCTGCTTTAGGATTTTCAAGATGCTCTAAAACATGAGAAACTATAGCGACATCAAATTGATTCTTTTTATAGAAACGGCCAAGGTCTGATATTTGACCTTGCTTACATTTACCATATTTGCTACTTAATTCGATGCATTTTTTATCTGGGTCTATTCCAAAAACAGAAATTCCCATATTGTTTAAAAGGTTCATTATTTCTCCTCCGCCGCAACCTATGTCTATAACTGACAATTTTGTTGAATCTTTATATTTCTTAATTAGTTTTGCTATTTTTTTGTAAGTTGGATAAAAATCTTCCTTAGAAGAAATTTTATAAGGTTGCATATTATTTCTTTGGTTTTTTTAATTTATAAATTACTATTAAGCCAAGCTTTTTTGATTTAAATGGGATAATAATTATATCTACTCCATAAAGAATACTATACAGTGAAAAAGAAAATAACATAAAGAAAAAATTTAATAAGGTTTTGTTATTTTTAAATTTTTTCCATAAATAAGTAGATCCGAGTTCATATTTTAATGTTAGGGGACGATAAAACCATTTTTTCTGATTTTTAAAATTAAGTTGGTTTAAAAGAATATCAAGATTTTTTTCATTAAATTGAAAAAGATGGTAAGGATGTGTGGTAGTTGACCACGGAATATTTAATAATTTATGTAATAAGAGTGTAGCTTTTGACCAAAAATTGTTGCTGTTTGGAGTTGAAATGACAATTAATCCATTATTTTTTAATATTCTTTTACATTTTTTTAATAAGTTGCGGGGATATTGTACGTGTTCTAATATATCACCTAGAAAAACAAAATCAAAAAAGTTTTTTGGAAAATGAGATTCTTTTAATTTTCCATGAAATACTTTTAAATTATTTTTGCGAGCGATGCTAACAGCATGTTTGTTGATTTCAACTCCATAAACTTCAATTCCTCTTTTTTGAGCATGATATAAAAATTGTCCATTTGAACACCCAATATCAAGCAACTTACTTAGTAAATTTTCTTTGGAAAGATATTCTAAAATTTTTTTAGTTTTTTTGTCTTCTTTAGTTTTAGCAAGTTTTTTTGGTTTGTTACGATGGTGGTTAGCCTGTGCTGAATAAACTTTATCTTCTAAAAATTTTTTACTTGGTTGGGGATAAACAAATATAAGATTACAATTTTTGCATCGATAAAGAGAATAACCCTTTTTTATCATAAAAAATTTGGATCTTTGACTACAAATATGACACTTTGGGGGCATAACTAAACTTTTCTCTAATTTTTTAAAACTTTCTTATACACTTCTTTTACTAGCGGAAGTGCCCTTTTAATATTATAAAAAGAAGCGTTTTTCATAGTAAATTCTTTGTAAGAACTATAATTATTGTACATATAAAGAATCTTTTTATACAATTCTTGATGGTTTCCGTAAGGAAAATACGCGGTGTTTTCCCCTTTTCCTATTTCTCTGAAGGATTTTCCATCTGAGGCAACGACTGGAGTGCCGCAAGCCAAGGACTCTATCATTGTGGTGCTACTAGCTTCACTGAGACTTGGTTGAATATAAACATCTGCTTGATGATAAAATTTTTTTAGCTCCTTTCGGGGAAGAGGATTTTTAAATTCTACTTTGGACCTGACTTCAGAATTTATTATTTTTTCTTGTTTGTTTCCTTCTCCAACTATAACAACTTTAAAGTTGTTAATTTTACTCTGAAGCAAATTTAATGATTTTAAAAACACCGTATAACCTTTATGGTAGTTAAAAGGACCGACGTAAAGCAGAGTAAAAATATTATTTTTATTAGAGGTATTGTTTCTAATGGAGAAGCAGTCTTTTCTCACACCGTGAGGCAACACTACAACTTTCTCTGGCTTGGTATTATAATAGTGAGTCATATTTTTTTTATGTTCTTGGCTAAAACAGAAAAAGAAAGAAGGGTTAATAAAAGAAAATCTTTCAGATAATTTTATTTTTTCAAATAAATTATTATGAAATCTACATTTTAAATGAAAAAAAATATGTTCTTTTTTGAAAAATTTTTTCTGTACTGAATTAAAATTGTTCCAAACCATTGGTGCTATATTTGGACCGCCAACTAGAGGAGTGGTTTTATTTTTAATAAGATAAATTATAAAAGAGAAAAAGCTAGGGAGACTAACAAAATGTATTATATCAACTTCCTTTGATAGAGATCTAACAATTTTAAGGAGATTAATATAACGAATTATCTTTGGTCCTTTTAATTCGTAAACCTTCCATGGAGAATAATTGCCAATATGTTTAAATGTAATAATAATAGGAATAAAAGGAGACTTTTTTGTTTTGCTTAAAGCGAAGAGAAGATCATTCATTCGGGCATATTTACCAATTGGCTCGTGAGAATAAGTAGGTATGAAAATTAGAATTTTCATGTCTTACTTTGAAGATTATTTTATGCGCAGTACTGCCCATAAATTACTGCTGAATAAATTATTGCATTGTTTCTTTGATATAAAAAAGCAAATCATCTTTTTTATTATTTTTTTTGTCTTGGTTGAATAATTAAAATGCGGTTCACAGACTATTATTTCTAGATTGAATTTTTTGGCCGTTTTTTTTATAAATTTTTCTGCGTCACTATAATTAAAAAACCACTTGTGGCGATCTTTGGGAACTTCTGCCGGAAGCCCATAGAAAACCATATTTTCTTTATTTTTAACTATTTTTGAAATTAATGGTGCCCAACAATTAGGAAGGCTTATAACTATGTTTTTTTTAGTCACCCGGACCAATTCTTCAAACACCTCTTGAGGGTTTTCTAAATGTTCTAAGACTTCAGTACAAATTGTACAGTCAAAAGACTTATTTTTAAAGGGTAATTTTTCTTTTTCTAAATCTACTACAAAATCAGGCGCACCGGATATATCAACCTCATAATAACTAATGTTTTCAGGAGTGGGGTGGTTTTTTTTAATTGCCTGTTTTAGATAAGAAGAGCGTCCTTTATAAGCAGTGCCGCTTCCTATATCTAGAATTTTACCTTTAAGGTGTTTGCCATATTTACAAACTAAAAAATTAGCTCTTTGTTTTGCAGTTTTATACATGATAAATTTTCATAATTTACTTTTTACTTTTTGGAGTATTTTTTTGAATATAAGCTTGTCTTGTTTTTCTATTCCCATTTTAAGAAAAATAACCAACAAAACAGAACAAGAAATAAAAGAACTTACCAAAAGGCTAATAAGGTAATGAAAATTGCCGAGAAAAAACTTTTTGATTCCAAAGCCAACAATTAGAGCAATTGCGCTTCCGACAATTCCTATTAGGGTGTAATGAGAAAAGGGGTGAATGCCCAATTTTATTTTAACCATCAAGAGAAAGAACAAATTAATTGAAATAACTGTTATAGCTGTTGCCATGGCTGCTCCTGTTATTCCTAATCCAAGAGAAGATATAAAAATGAAATTTAGGATAATGTTAATGATTACCCCAATAGTGGAAACTATTGCTCTTAAATTATGGTAAGCGGTCATAGCTAAAATGCTTGCTGCTCCAAAACTTATTAATTGAGCTGAGTAAGCTAAAGTGAGAATTATTAAAGGTTGAACTCCTTCTGTAAAGGAAGCCCCGAATATTTTAATTATTTCAGTTGGTGAAAGCAGGATTGCAACAGAAATTGGCAAAGAGAGATAAAAAATCCATTTACTTACCGTCTTAAAAATTTTTTCTAAAGAAGCAAGTTTTTTAGTATAATAATATTCTGAAATGATTGAGCAAAAGATAGAAGTAAACGACCCTTCAAAAAGGCTTACAAACAAAGCAACAGTTAAGACAATTTTGTAAACACCCACTTCATTAATTGGCCGAAATAGCCCTACCATTGTTATATCAGTCCAGGTAAGGAAAAATCCGAGCATCCCCACATACATTAAAGGTATTGAGGTTGAAAAAACGTTTTTAAATTGAAATGTTGGCTTTAATTTGCGAGAGAAAATATCAGGGAATATTTTTTTAAAATAATAAATTAATGCCACAATGCTTGCTCCAGCTCCGAGGATATAAGCAAGTATTGCTCCCATTAACTTATACCCCAGCCCTATAAATATTATGATAAATAATAGTTGAGCTGAAAGTCGGATTACCAATCGCGACAGAACACTATATTTAGTGGTTTTAAATCCTCTAGTAGCTGTTTCCAAAGCAGACATAAGAGAAAAGAAAGGAACTCCGATTGAAAAGAATCTTAAAGGTGTAACTAAACCAGGTTCTTTAAAAAGAGAGGATATTTCTTCAGCGAAGAACCATAGTATGAGTGCGGTAAACACGCCTGCTCCAAAAGAAAAAAGAGCTGACTGGATTATGGTTCCTTTAACCTTTTCCTTATTGTTGCTGCTGCGGAACCTGGGAATAAATTTCAATGAAGCTCTGTCTAGGCCAAGGGAAGCGATACTTGCACTAAAACTGAGAACAACTTTTCCCAAGGCATATATTCCAAACAAAGCGGGTCCGAGAACTCGAGTTAATATCACAGTAATCCCTAAAGTTAATACCTTAGCAAATATTTTTCCAAAAAAAGTAAACCCTGCTCCTTTACTGATAATAAATAATTCTTTATTGAGAGAGTTATTTTTCATTTGAATAAAAAACTATTTAGTAGAGGAAAGAAACCACTTTACAGTTTTAGAAACCCCTTCTTTAAGGTTTACTTCGGGGGAAAAGTCCAAAATGGTTTTAGCTTTACCTATATCAGAATAGTTTCTTTTTATTTCTCCTTTTCTTGATTTTTTATAAGCAGGGGGTTTTGTTTTGTATCCTTCTTTTTCAAGCTCTGATTTAATTATTTCAAAAAGCTCTTTGATTGAAGTTTCTTTCCCAGTTCCTATTTGAAAAATTTCAAAATCATTGGGAAGTTCTTTTGTTAAAGCAAGATATATTGCTTTACAGACATCTTTAGTATAAATAAGGTCTCTGGTTTGTTCTCCTTTACCGTAGATTAAAACTGGTTTTGAATTTAAAATGTTCTGAATGAAAGTAGGAACAACGCTTGTTTTGTGGTCTGAAAAAATACCATAGACATTTGAGAATCTGAGAGCGACTGTTTTTAAACCAAAAGAAGACGAGAAAGCAGAACAATATCCTTCCCCAGCTAATTTACTTGCTCCATAAGGGGCCAGAGGAGAGGGGACTTTATTCTCATTCAAAGGCATTTCTTGTTCTCCCAAGCAAGCATTAGAAGAGGCCTGGATAAATTTCTCTTTTCCCTTTGATTCTTCAAGTAAATTTAGCAACCCCAAGATGTTTATTTCAGCATCATTTCTTGGATTTTCTTTAGAGGGGATAACTCCGACCTGGGCTGCTAAATTAACAACAAAATTACAATTTCTAATTGCTTTTTTAACATCAGATTTTTTCCTTATATCTCCTTTTAAAAAAGAAACTCTTTCAGATGAAAAGCTTTTTAAATGCTCTGAGTTTTTTGAAGTGCCAGAGGAAAGATTGTCTAATATCTTTATTTCCCAACTTGTTTTTTCTAAAAGATATTTCGTTAAATTTGTTCCCACAAAACCACAACCTCCGGTTATAAGGATTTTTTTATTATTTTTCATTAAGATGTTTTTATTAAATTATGGAGTTCTTCTTTTGATTTAGCCCCCACCGCTCTTTTTATTTCTTTTCCTTCTTTAAATAATATGAAAGTGGGAAGTCCTTTTACATTAAACTCTCCTGAAAGAGAAGGATTCATGTCCGGATTTAATTTTATTAACTTTATTTTATCTTCTGTTTCTTGCTCAAATTCTTTTAAGGTGGATTTCATAATTTGACAAGGTGGACACCAGGAACCCCAAAACTCAATCAAAACTGGTTTTTTTGAACTTTTAATTTCTTTTTTTAATTGTCCAAGAGTTACTTTCATTTTTTAAACATTTAATTTACCTTGATGTCCTTTTTGTTTTTTAGTGCCTGGTTTGTATTCTTCTAAAACTCCGCTTTCTTGTTTTTCTCCTGACCATCTTGTTTTAGGCAAGATTAAGTGTTTCTTTTCTTCAATTCTTTTTTTAATTTCCGGTTTGGTTAGGAGTTTAAACATTCTGGTTATTTCTTTTTCTAGTGATACTTTTGGTTTGAATCCAAAAGAGGGTAGCTTCTTGGAAACCACCTCAAGGGGATGACTTTCTGCTTCAACTCTTGGGTTTTCAAGCCGTTGTATTTTAGGATCTAAATTAAATTTCTTTGCTACTTCAGACACTGTTTCTGCAATGTCTCTTACTTTGTGAAGTCCCGATACCTGATTTACTACATCATATTGTCCCGGTTCTGGAGGAGAGGCGATTAATCTTATCATACATTCCATAGCATCATCCAAAGCGATAGCTCCCCTTATTTGTTCACCAGATCCATAAATGGTTAAAGGAATCCCTAAGACAGATTGGGAGACAAAACGGTTGATTACGGTTCCGAACCACTCATCTATGTCTAATCTGGTTCTTAGTTTGGGGTCTTTTGAAACCTGATCGGTATGAACTCCGTAAATAACGCCCTGCATTATATCATAACTTCTTAACCACCAGTATTTGCATGCCTCGTAAACATTGAATGTATCCTGGACTTTTGAAACATGATAAAAACTGACCGGATCTCTTGGAGTAAGCTCTCCTCCCATACTCCATTCCCTGTTGTCCCATTTTAAGACGCTGTCAGCTGGAAATATCCCTTCATATAATGGTCTTCCCGTGAGAGGAGAGCCGTACTCTCCCATGGTCCCAAGCTTTATTAAAGAGGCGTTGGGAACAGTGTCTTTCATTGCCCAAAGAAGTCCTAAAGTTCCCAAAACGTTGTTTCTTTGAACTTCAATTGCGTGGTCTGAATCAACCATACTGTAAGGAGCTGAAGGAATTTCAGCATAATGGACTATTACTTCTGGTTTTTCTTCATCTAAAAATTCTTTCAGTTGTTTTTTATTATTAATATCCATTTTTCTAAAGTTAATATCAATTCCAAGCTTTTCTTTAGCAGCATGCAATCTCTCGGTCATTCTGGGGATGGGAACAATTGTGTGTGATCCTTTTTCCATTACAGTGTCTCTTCTGGTGTAATTGTCTATGCCGCTCATCTTACATCCTAGATTTCCCAGCTTTAAAGCCAGTGTCCATCCTAAATATCCGTCAATTCCCAAAATCATTACTTTCATGTTTTTTAAGAGATATCCATATTCTGTTTTTTCCCATTCGGGACATTGTTCAAAAGTAATATCGGGGGTGAATCTTCCCAAGTTCGGTCTTCTTTTACATTCAATCATTATTTGTTCATCACCCTCGGCTTTTACTATTTTTTTACTTTGGCCGCAAGCTCGGAAATCAACATTTCCTTTGAGTTTGGCCACAGGGCAATTCCAGCAAGTCCTGTTCTTGTTTGGGCAATTTTTTTTGTTTAACATATTAATTGTTGTTTAAAATATTTATTACATCTTCAACTTTTGGTTTTTGGGGGATTTCTTCTTTTCTTTCTGTTCTAACGAAAAGAAAAGAATCATCGGGAGTGTGTTTTCCAGAGAAAACATCTTCTTCGAATAAAGCTCTTTTGTTTATGCTTCCTCGCAATCTGAAGCCTGAATTTTCTATTAGGATTAAATCAGGAGCTTTCTCTGTTTCTTTGCCTTTGTAAATTTCCTCTTTTCTGTGAATATTTTTTATTATTTTTTTGTTCTCTTTCTCTATTTTTGAGAGAGAAGAAATTAATTTTTCAATTAAACTATCTTCTTCTTTCTTTTCAACACTTCCTTTTGGATATTTCCCTTTTTTATTTAAATATATTCTTCCAGGATCTAAAGCAAAAGCTTTTGTTTCTTTTTTTATTTGATTGTAGTTTTTCTGTGATTGATCTAGTTTTAAAAATCCCTCTTTTCTTAAAAATTCATTTAAGTAGAAATTAGTTTTTATTCTTTCCATTCCATGATCAGAAAGCAAAAGAAGAGAGTCTTCTTTTTTAATATTGTTTGCTATTTCTCCTATAACCTCGTCTATTCTTTTAAAATATTTCAGAAAATCCCGGTGGTGCTGATCATTTTCATTTTTATAAGAGTTCCACATAAAATGTTCCAATCTATCACTTCCCGTGAAAACTAACATAAATGTGTCCCAATCTTCTTTTTGCCAAAAATATTCATATGTTTTTATTCTTGCCTCCAAGACCCCAAACAGATTTTCCAAAAAGAGTGTTTTGGATTTATGAGCTAAAGAAGAGTCTACATCAACCTGATAGTTGAGTTCTTCCAGTTTTGGTAAATATTTTTTCGGGAAAACTGATTTTTCTAAGTCAGGAGAAACAAAACCCGAGATATGAACTCCGTTTAATTTTTGAGGAGGATAAGTTGAAGGAACATTTAAAATTATGTGTTTGCCCTTTTCCTTTAGCCAGAAAGGTTTTTCTTTTAACCAGCTAAAATCAGGGAAAGATAAAGAGTAAGTTCCGGGCATTATTTCTGTGAAACCGAAAATTCCATGCTCTCCCGGATTTTTCCCTGTAATAATGGAGCTCCAGGAAACAGAGGAGATATGGGGGATAGAGGACTTCATTTTTGCGAAAACTCCTTCTTTTTTAAGGATATTGAAGTTTTTCATTATGTCTCTCTTTGAAAGATCATCCATTAAGCTGAAAGGAACACCATCAATGCCTATTATTACTCTCTTTTTTTTCATATTTTGTTGGGTCACATATAACCCAATTTACGCAGTTTCTCCATTATTTTCTCTTTATCTTGTTGTCGACCAGCTCTTTCGGTGGTATTTTCTAAATCTTGTTTCCAAGCAGGTTTATTAGCTGACTTGTTTGTTGTTGTTTTTGCTCCCAAAGAACGATAACCTTTCTTATAAAGTTTAACGTAAGGAATACTCTTTTTGTGAATAGCTTCCCAAACATCTTTTTCTCGGAAAGGGAGTATTGGCTCTATTCTGAAATGAGGGGGTTTCCCAATCTCTCTTAAAAAATCATCTTGAGCCCTTGCTTTTTGTTCGTCCCACCTTACTCCAACAAAAAGAGCGTCCATTTTATTCTTTTCAATCCACATATTAGTTGCGACTGTTTTCATTAAATGATTGCCAACGAAAGACTCTGGCTGATAAAGGAATTCTTTATCCTTGAAGTCCAGTTTTTTGATTTCTTTTTGATTGCGTTCATTTAAATCAGCAACTTTTATTGGGTCTCCTATTTTTTTTGCTTTTGAAGAAACGTCTTTGTTGTGGCTAACAGAAAAATCAAGACTCCATTGTTTTTTGATCTTTTTCACAAAATCCCAGATCTCTTCAAAAACATCTCCTTCATCAATAAACAAAGTTCTGGGAAGTTTTTCTTTTTTTTCTTCCAATGTTTTTTTAACCAACCAAAGCATTAAAGTGCTGTCTTTTCCTCCAGTCCAAGCAATAGCTACTTTCTCTTGGTCGAAGTTTTTTAAAGACTCTTTGATTACAGATTTACTCAACTCAATTTTTTCTTCTATGTTCAAACTCTGGTACTTTTCTTTTTCTTCTTTTGTTATTTTTTGTAATTTCATGTTACTTAATTTCTTTTTGAGAATTTTTCTGGATTTTTAATATTTTGTTTTTTCATTAACTTGTTGTTCAATTCCTCGACTTTTTTGTGGAGTTCTAAGCCAACCTTATTTTTATTAGCCAATTGAATTAAAGCTCTAATATCTTTTGGTAAACACTTTCCACCATAACCCTGATACCCCCCATGGTTAATGTCTAGGTGGCTCGGACCTATTCTTTTATCAGCTGAAGCACACTTTCTGACTGTTTCATAATTAATTTTCAACGCTTGGCAGAGGCTATGTATTTGATTTGCAAAAATTACTTTAGTTGCCAAGAAACTATTACCAAAATACTTTACCATTTCAGCCTCAGTAGAGGGTATTGTTTTTGAGAAGGGAGCTTCCGGTAAAAGTCTTAATATTTTTTCTGCTATATTTTTGCTCTTTTTTGTGTAACCCACTATTTGTCTTTCTGGGTTTTGCATATCTTCATCTGCTTTCTCTTCGACTAAAAATTCTGGATTGAATAAAAATTTGTGTTGGGAATATTTTTTTTGCAAAGATTTTGTAGTTCCTGGCACCACAGTTGATTTTATAACTAAAACTTTTTCTCTTTTTATTTTCTGGCAAGTTTCTTCAACAGCAGATAAATCAAAACCTTTGTTTTTAAGGTAGGGGGTAGGGACACAGATGAATATAATATCAGCTTCATTAACTTTTTTTATTGAGTCGATGTTTTTTTCTTTGTCGTATAAAAGGGGCTTTATTCCTCTCTTTTTAAAATAATTTTTCAGAGCACCACCCACCATTCCAACACCGATTATTCCTATTTTCTCTTTATTTTTCATGTTTTTTGAACCACTCTTGGGTTTTTTTAATTCCTTCTTCAAAATCTGTTTTTGGTTGCCATTCTAACAACTGTTTTGCTTTGCTTGTGTCTGCTTTTGTGTGAAGGGGGTCTCCTTTTCTTTTGGGTAAATATTTTTTTTCACCTCCCACAAGATCAGCTAAATAATTTATTGAATATGATTTTTCACTACCAACGTTAATTATCTCACCTCCTTTTATCTTTCCGCTTTCCATGGCTTTAATATTTGCTTCAACCACGTCGTCAATAAAACAAAAACCCCTGGTTTGTTCTCCATTACCGAATATTGTTAAGGGCCTCCCTTTTTCTTTTTGGTCTAGGAATTTGCCTATTGCTAAGCTGTAATTTGAACCAAAATCAATTCGAGGACCATAAACATTAAAGTAACGCAAAGAAACTATGGGAATTTCATAAAGATTACTGAAAAGATCTGCAAATTTTTCACCAACTAGTTTTTGTAAGCCATAGGGGCTTATTGGATTGGGTTTCATCTCTTCTCTGAGAGGCAATTTTTCTTGTTTGCCATAAACGGAAGACGAGGAAGCGAAAACAACTCTTTTTACTTTTTCCTCTGCTGAAGATTTAAAAACATTTAAAGCTCCTATTATGTTCACTTCTGATGTTTCAATTGGTTTTTCAACAGAGATAGGAACTCTGGGAATAGCAGCTAAATGGAAAACATAGTCAATATCTTTGAAAAGAGGTTTGATCTTTCCGAAATTACAGATATCCAGGTTATAAAAGTCAGCTTCTGGGTTCAAGTTTTCCTTTTTACCAGTAGATAAATCATCTATTACTAAAACTTGATGTCCTTTTTCTATTAATTTGTCTGTTAGGTGAGAGCCGATAAAGCCTGCTCCGCCTGTAACTAAAACTTTCATAAAAAATTACCAATCTTTAATAGTTTTTTTAACCTTTTGTTTAATTTTACGATAAGCATTTGTTGCTTTTTTTTCAGCTTCCGGGGAAACTACTTTTAAAATTTCCCTACCCATAATTCTATATCTCCCCCCAACTTTATTGGCCTTAATAATTCCTTTTTTAAGATAACGTTTTATTGTGCTTTCTGATACTTTCAAAAAGCTCCTTGCTTCCTCTGTTGTGTAAACTTTATGAGGCTTTATTTTCTCTGGAGCTTTTTGATTTGTTTCTGTTTTATCTGTCATAATTTCTAAAGTTTTTGTTTTAATTTTCTATTATCTTTAATAATAAACGCCCTATCAACAAGTGTCAATAGGGGTCACTAGGAAAAAATTACCTGTAATTTAAGTTTTTATTCCCAGTCTTTAATCGCTTTAGCGTATCTTTCCCAGGTTCCGGTGTCCATCCAGTTTCCTTTAAACTTGAAACCAGCTAATTTTTTTTCTTTAACCAACCTTGGGAAAACATCGTTTTCTATCATTGTAAACTTTGGTCCTTGATGATAATTGAATATTTCTGGTGATAATAAATAAAGACCTGAGCTGATATAATTTGAAGGAGGGTTTTTTGGTTTTTCTATGAATTTTTTAATCTTCTTTCCCTCACAGATGGTAACACCGTATTCTTTTGGGTTATCAACTTTAACTAAAGCTATTGTACCAATACAATCGTTGTTTTGGTGGAACTCAGCTAGCTTTTTTAAGTTAACCCTTTTTAATTCATCTCCATTACTTACAAAAAAAGGATTGTCTCTGAGCCAATTCTTT
>CAYZYK010000012.1:0-23423 GCA_964482615.1 uncultured Candidatus Saccharibacteria bacterium | reverse complement strand
ACACTCTCAATCTTAGAAATCTTGCCTCAAGAAAGCTCAAACTCTTTTCTGCGCTACCGAATATTTTTTACTATCGTGGATAACTTTCTTGTTGATGTTTAACTAATAATTTAACACTTATTAAAATAGGTAGTAAAAACCAATATTCTGGTTCTCAACTAATATAATGATGCTAGATAATTTCAATAATAAAAAGGATAATTAATTCCCTTGCTGTTCGCCCAAAATCCTGAAAGTTTTGATTGGTCGCAATTACTGAACGCCGCTCGAACCTTTTTCGAGCAACAATCTGCGCCCTGACGGGCGCAAAACCCGCCCAGCGGCTCGCCACCTGACGGCGGCCAGCAAAGCCCGCAAAAAATTAAAACATCTTTTAATGGGCGCGCGCAAAAATCTTTTTCAATTAAGGAACCAATTTTTGCGGGCTTTGCTTCCTGCTGACACAGGAACGAGCCGCTTTCCACCCTAGCCGCGTCTTCGGCGCGGAGCAGGCGGGCAAAAATTCATTTTCCCCAAACCCCTTTTTCTTTTTGCCCGCCTGCTGGACGGACGGACAAAATTTTTTAGAAGGTTTTTGGGAGAATTCAATCTTCTATAACTTGTATTTTTTATCAACAATTTCTTTTGCCATTTCCATATCGCGGATGGCTTGAGGAGATAGATGATATTTTGCCCGGAGATATTGGGCGAGCTCTGGCAATTCGTTGTTGTCATGTTTCTCTTCAATAAAACCGGCTTCGCGCAGTATATCTGAAAAAGGGATGCCGTAAAATTTAGAGAGCTTTACCAAAATCTCAAAGCCAATACTCTTAACTCCGTATCCATTTTCTATTTTAGCAAGGTAGCTTGGAGCAATGCCGCATTGCCGAGCAATGGCACGTATGGAAAGACCCTGTTCCTCTCGGAGCTTTTTGAGATAATTCCCAAGCTTTGTGATTTCGTGTAAGGTTGTTTTTTTTGGCATATAAAAAGTGGGAGCTGTGGATAACTTTCGTTCTCTCTCTTTCTTACAGAGTAGCATAAACAACAAGTAAATACAATAAAGGACAACTATTTTCTTTTAGAGAACGGCGATAGTTAAAAACTAAGGAGAAACAAAGGTGAATTTATAACCGTTGTATTTTTCTGTTAGCAATAAGAAACAATATGTTCTCTAAAGAGGTGTTGATATTGACAAAAGCATTGCTTGGATTTGACAGCTTGTTATAATACATACAATTGGTATAATAAAGTTGAAATATGATGAGCATAAGAAACAAAAACCTTAATTTCCACGGCCGGTTAGGAGAGAGAGAGAGAGAGAGACGGATTTGCCTCGCGACTTAACTAGGGTTTTTGGTTTTTTTCTTAAAAACGAATCTCCGTTGCTAGTTTTTAGCGGCGGAGTTTTTGTTTTGACTTCCCGGATAATACAAAGGTCGGCTGGGGAGAATGTTAAAAGTCAATTCAGTAAAAAATTATGGCTGTAGAAAAATCAACATCTAGTTCCAGTTTAGTAGAGGTTATTGACCGTGTGCTTGACAAGGGTGTTGTCATTGACGCCTGGGTCAGAGTTTCGCTGGTAGGTATTGAACTTCTGGCAATTGAGGCCAGAGTAGTGGTTGCCTCGGTTGAGACCTGGCTGAAGTACGCGGAAGCTGTCGGTCTTACCGCCAGCGAATAGGAGCTGGTCTAAAGCAATTTAAGACATCCTTTAGGCCGGGTAAAAGCAGTTTATCTCCTTTTATCGGCTGATTGCTAAAAACCTAAAGCATGTCTCAAATTGTCTTCTTCTATTTATGAGCTTAAACTTTAGCGAGGAATACTTCTTCATCAAGGCTTAAATTTATGAGTAAAGAAAATTTTAAAATCGCCAAAGACATTGTTGCTTCTTATAAAGCAAGAATTAAAGTAGTTAGAGAGGTTGTGGAGGACACCCGCAAGCTTTTGGAAGAGTTTCGGGCTAAAAGAGAAAAGATGAGCCAAGAACTGAAAGAAGCTCTGGCAGGACACGAAAGCTTGCGCAAAAAGGATTTTGACAAGATGATGGGAGACATTTTAACGGTTCAAAAACAGCGCGAAGAGAATGTTAAACAGATATTGGCTGATTTCCAAGAGCAAGAGGCGACAGTAGTCGGCAATCTTAAAAAGATGCTGGAAAAGGGAGAAGAATTGCGGCTTCGCGATTTTAAAAAGACCTTGGCAGAAATCAAAAAAGAGCAGGAAGGCAGAAAGAAAGAAAGCTCAGGAAAAATCCACGAAGAGATCACTCAAATGCAAAACGAAGTTAAAGATATGCTTGCTGATTTTCAAAAAGAGCGGGAAAAGATGGCAAAAGAGTGGCGAGATCTTGCAACGGTAATGAATAAAAAACGAGGGTCAAATAAATAAAAAATATGCCTAAATTTAAAGAAATAAGTTGCGCGTTTTGTAAAGGAAAAGGGAAAGATCCTTTTGGAGTTCCCTCAGAACTTTCTAATTGCCAGGTATGCGCAGGGAAAGGAAAAGTTAGTGTTGCCGACCAGCCGCACGAGACTTGTGGCGCCTGTAAGGGAACAGGAGTTTTTGCCCATCACAGACTGCCCTGCTCGGTTTGCAAAGGGAAAGGGGTGGTGCCAGGAGACAGGAGAAAGGGGAGAAAGGGTTTGGGCCCTGATACCGGACTGCCGGAAATTGGGAATTATTAATTTTTTATACAAACAAAACAAAGGTCGAAGTTGATTTTAATTTAACTATTAATTAAACATGGCTTACGCACAAGAACTAAAAAACTTAGCAGCTGAAATTAAAACTGGCCACAAAAATAGAACGGCCAGAATTGGCGAAATTAAAAGAGAGACTCGCGACATACTAGGTGAAGCCGATGATTATATGAAAAGAGTTGCTGCCGAATTGAAAGAAATGGCTGGAGATTTAAAGAATTTCTTGGCAAAAAGTGAAGACACAAGAAAGAAGGATTTTGATGAAATGATAAAAGGAATTCAGACAAAGATTAGGGAAATTCAGGGTGACACAAAAGATTTTTTAGCTGAAAGCGAAGAAAAAAGAATGGCTGATTTTAGAGCGACGATGAAAAGTGTTACCGGCAAAGTTAACGAGATAAGGGCGAGCGTGAAAGGACTACTTGGTGGTTACAGGACAGAAAGAAAAGAAGCTGCTGGATATTGGGCAAGGATTAGCAGCAGAAAAACAAAAGAAGAAAAAGAAGAAAAAGAAGAAGAGGAAGAAGAAAAATTCAAATGTAAAGTCTGCGGCAAAGAGTTTGATTCCAAGATCGCCCTGGTCGGGCATTCGCGCTCCCACAAGAAGAAGAAAAAAAAGTAATGGGGGCGAAGTAAATTAAAGCCCGTTAGAAAAATGATTTCTAACGGGATAAAGGTCGGAACCTTAACCTTTCTAAGTGGATAGAGACATGGCTTATCTTTCTCAAGAAGAAGAACAGGCAATCATTGAACCGCGGCCAATGGCCGATTTTGTGGAAACACCTTATATAAGGCGCCTGACACGCCGGGCTTTGGGTTACCTCAAAATTGGAGTTCCAGTTCATTTGCGCGGGCCCACTGGCACCGGCAAGACAACTTTGGCTTTGCACATAGCCAACAAGCTGAAGCGGCCGGCTGTGCTTTTGCACGGAGACGAGGAGTATAAAACCTCTGATTTGGTGGGGGGAGAACACGGATACCGCTACCGCTATATGAGAGATAATTTCATCTCTAGTGTTCTCAAAGTGGAACAGGATATGCGCAAACACTGGGTAGACAACCGATTGACCTTGGCCTGCAAACATGGTTTTATCTTGGTCTATGACGAGTTTACCAGATCAAGACCTGAAGCTAATAATGTTTTGCTCTCAATTTTACAGGAAAAAATAATGGATCTGCCGGCGGAAAGAAACGGTGAGGAGCGGTATTCCCTGCGGGTTCATCCTAATTTTGCTGCTATCTTTACCAGTAATCCCGAAGAATACGCCGGAACCCACAAAGCCCAGGACGCCTTGCGTGATAGAATGGTTACTATGGATTTGGATTTCTTTGACCGAAAAACCGAAGTGGCGATTACCCAAGCCAAATCCAACCTTACCCAAGAAGATAGCGAGAAAATCGTTGATATAGTCAGAGAAATGAGAAAAGGCAACCCCTGCGAGTTCCCGCCCACGGTTAGAAGCTGTATTACCCTGGCCAAAGCGGTAATAGAAAACAAAGCTAAAGTTTTGGCCAAAGACAAGACATTTCACGACTTGGCGCAAGATGTGCTGATTTCCCAGAGCACTAGAAGTCCTTGGTCTCCCCGCAAGGAAGAAGTGAAAAAAATGGTTGAGGAATTAATCAAAAAACATTGCTCTTAATTACAAAGTAATTACAAGGAGGGGCGAAAGCCCCGACTGGTTCGTAAACTATGAAAACATCCGTAAAAACACTTGGAGATATTGGCAGTCTGCATGATTTGCGGACTTATACCGGTGTGGTACGGAAAAGCGCCAAACCGGCTCTGCCCACCACAGCCATTATAGATCTGTCCATGCGCAGGAGCGAGAAAGACCGGCTTGAGAAAGAGTTGAAAAGGACCAAAAAAAGGCAGCAGCAGTTGCAAAACCGACTGCAGGAGGTGGATAAAGAAATGTCTAAGCTTTTCAGCCGGGCAGCGCAAACCGCCCAGGACTTGCGGGGAGAAAAAGCAAGCTCCGCGGGTTCTTCAAAGCGCAGAGGGAAGATGGTTTTAGATTACTAAAATATATGCCTAAAAAACCTAAGACAAAGAAGAAAGCTCAAGCGACAGAAAGCAAAAAAGAAACCCCGGAAACCCAGAGTGAAAACTTGGAAAAGATGAAGGGAGATTTGGAGAAAACCGGAGAAGCGGTCGGCGACCTCTTCAGAGGTTTATTCCGGGGGGTGGCTAAGATTTTGGATGTTGTTCAAGATATGGAAGAAAAGGGCGAAGAAGTCAGGTCTTATAAAAAAGAGATAAAGGGCGTTACAAAAAGCGGGAAAGAATTTCGGGGTGAAAGCAACTGGAAAATAGGATTTTTAGATGCTCTCCTGAGAAAGAAAAGTGAGAAAGAAAAGAAGAAAAGCGAGAAAGAAAAGAAGAAAAGCGAGAAAGAAAAGAAGAAAAGCGAGAAAGAAAAGAAAGAAGACATTAAATAATTTATTTTTAAAATACATTCAATAATTATGATATTTGGTCTCATTTTAATTATTATTGGAATAGTGTTTTTGTTTCAAAACCTCGGGTACATTTCAGAGGGTGCTTGGAGCATTATTTGGCCGGCAATTTTAATTGTAATCGGGATAGCGGTTTTACTTAAAAGGAGAGATCACGGCTTTTTCTGGGAAGAAAGATTTGGCTGGAGAAAGAAAGAAATTGAAAAAGATAGGCAATAATTTTTGTCTTCTTGAAAAGTTATCAAAGGTCGAAATCATAAAAGTAAATAATATTGAAATAAAACATGACTGCAAAATATAATTTGACAACTATTGGAAGGTGGGCTTTAATTGTCGGTATAATATTAGCAGTATTGGCTGGTTTCACTACTGTTCCGTATTTAGTAACCATTCTTTTTGTTTTAGGTTTAATTATTGGTTTTCTGAACATAACCGAGAAAGAAAGTACTCCTTTTTTGATAGCAGTAATTACCTTACTTTTAATTGGAGTGGGCGGTTTGCAACTCGGTGAGACATTAACCCCGGTAATCACTAAAATTTTGGGAAATTTCGTTGCTCTCGTGGCAGCTGCCGGACTAGTAGTAGCTATAAAGCAGATTTTGGCGGTAGCTAAACCGGTTTCAGAAACCCCCTAAATTTAAAAACGAAAGGCAAATAGTTGACCTCGAGATTAATCACTACATTGGTGATTAGTCTCGAAAGAAATCTTAGCGTGTGAGCGTGTGAAAATGTATGGGATTTCTTTCGGGGTTAATCACTTTAAAATATGCCCGAAAAAGGAAAACCCCACACCTTTTTCTAATTGTAATTATATGGCTACACCCTCAAATATTAAGAACAAAACATCAGCTGCAGAACCCCCGAAAGAAAAGATACAGGGAAAATATCTTTACTGTATAACTGAAGAACAACCGGGAAGTTTTGACGTGAGCGGCATTGAAGGCCAAAGGGTTTACGCTATTTTAGCAAACGGTCTTTCAGCGATAGTTAGCAATTGTGAAGTGAAAGAAGTTTTCATTAGCCGCGACAACTTGTTGACCCATCAAAAGGTTGTTGAAGCGGTCTTTGCCAAACAAGCGGTTTTGCCGGTTAGTTTTGGCACCGTGGCCAAGAACGCAGAAGATGTAAAGGAAAAGATACTCAAACAAAAAACAGAGGAACTGCGGAAGGCCTTGGAAGAAGCGCGGGGAAAAGCCGAAGTCGGCTTAAGGGTTTCTTGGCTTAATGTGAGCAACATTTTTCAAGAAATAGCTAATGGCTCTCAGGAGCTAAAAGCGCTAAAGACGTCCAAGAACCTTGATTATCAGGCTAAACTTGCCGCGGGCCAGTTGGTAGCGGATTTGTTGGAAAAAAAGAGAGAAGAAGAGAAAGAAAGCATTATCGCGCAGCTCACCGACCTCGCCGAAGATTTTAAAGAAAAGGAGATTTTAAGTGATAATATGATTTTTAACGGCGCATTTTTGGTGTCCAGAAAAAAGACAAAAGAGATGGAGGAGCGAGTAAAAACGCTGACTAAAAAGCACGGAGGGCGCGCCAACTTTGCCTACACAGGCCCCTCCCCGTTGTTTAATTTTGTGAAAATAAACTTTTCTTTGCAATAATTATGTTTCTTATTGATGATTTTTTGCTGTGGATATTCAAAGAAATTCAAAAAGCGGCTGAAGGAGAGCTTGAGGATACTTCAGAGAAACTTAAAAAGGAGCTTTTAGAAGCACAAACTCTTTTTGAAACAGATCAGATTACAGAAGAAGAATACACAAGGCGAGAGAAGGGAATTTTAGAGAGATTAAACGCTCTACAAAAGAAAGAAGAATAAATAAAGGTCGCGGCTATAAAAAATAATTTGTAAAAAATTATGGCTAAAAAAGCAAAAACAACCCAGGTTCCCAAGGTCGGAAAAACTAAAGAGATAATTGAAGCGGCAAAAAAAACTTTAGCCGACCTAACCGGCTTTAAGTCGCCGAGAGGCATTGGGGTTCAAAAAGCCGATGAGGGATGGATGGTTAGAGTAGAGATTACCGAAAAACCCTCTATTCCCGAGGCAATGGATGTTTTGGGAATTTATGACATCCTTATGAGCGAGCAGGGCGAAGTCGTCAGTTATGAGAGAAAGGGACTAAAGAAAAGAGGCGATGTTGAGGCAAAAATTGAAGAGTAACTATGGTTCGTTTTTACTATTTATATTGCCTAAAAAGCCTGCCTGCACGGGCAGGCAAAAACCAGCCCAAGTTCTCTATGAAAGGATTAGGCGGAAAGAAGATTGACACCTTGGACTATCAAGATATTACAGCTGTCATCACTGAAGTAAGCTCAAAAGAGTTCGACCCAGAAATAGTGAAAGAGAAATTAGAAAAGGATATCAAGTGGACCGAAGAAAAAGCAAGAAACCATCAGGTGGTTATTGAAGAAGCAATGGAAGAGAATACAGTAATTCCTTTAAAATTTCTGACACTTTACAGGACCAAAGAAAAAATCAAACAGATTTTAAAGGAAAAATACAATGATTTTCGAAAACTTCTTAACAAATTACAAAGAAAGGAAGAGTGGGGAGTAAAAGTTTATCTGGTTGATAGAGAAAAGCTTATTGCCGCGGTTCAAAAAGAGGATGAAGAGCTATCCACCCTCCAGGAAAAGATTGCTGGGAAACCAGAAGGAACTAAATATTTTTTTGAAAAGAAAATGGAAGAGAAAATTAAACAGAAACTTGATGGTTTGCTGGATGAATACATTAGAGAGATTTTTGACGTTCTCGCTCCTTTTTCAACAGAAAAACCAGTTGTAAATAAACTTTTGCCAGAAGAAGTAATTGACAAAACCAAGAAGCGGTCCTTTGGGAAAATGGTTTCCAATTCATCTTATCTTATTCCCAAAGAAAAGGTCGGCGAATTTCAAGGAACTATAAAGAGAATTCACCAACACATCTATTTTCCAAAAGGACTATGGCTGGAATATAGCGGTCCCTGGCCTCCGTATAGCTTTGTAGGTAATATTAAATATGAAGAACAAAACAAATAATCAAGTTAAGGTTTCTAATTTTGCCAAGCCTCCGTCTTTGGAGGCGAATCGGGAGGTCAGTTTGGCTGAAGCATTAGACCGGGTTTTGGACAAAGGCGCTATGCTACAGGGAGATCTAACCCTCAGAGTGGCTGAAATTGACCTTATTTACATTGACCTGCGCCTGCTCATCACTTCTATCTCAAGGATGGAAAAATTAAAAAGTGGCGATTTCCAAAAAGATTACACCGAAGCAGAAAGAGAGTCCGACGAAAAGTATATTCAGGAGTTACAAAGAGAAATTGAAAAAGCTTCCCAAAACATACCAAAACTTATTGACGCTTCTTCGCCCAAGAAAGCAGAAAAAGGGTTGGCAAAGTTAGTTCTCACCTTGGTTAAACTTTTAAAGGATCTTATGGAAAAAGAATCAATGCGCCGCATTGAACAAGGCAACCTTACTGAACTTGAAATTGAAAAATTAGGAATGACGTTTATGGCTTTAGATAAAAAGATGGAAGAGTTAAGGTTGGTGTTTGGCTTGGACAATGAAGAGCTAAACCTTGACCTCGGTCCTTTAGGTAAATTAATGTAATTTAAATTTAAATTTATGGCAGAACAACGCATAACTCACGGGGTTCAAACCACAAACTTAGCCGATATTCTGGAGCGAGTTTTAGATAAGGGAATTGTCATTGCCGGCGATATTAGAATTGACTTAGCTGATGTTCAGCTCTTGGATATTAAGATAAGGCTGCTGGTGGCATCGGTTGACAAGGCAAAAGAAATCGGTATTGATTGGTGGGAGCAAGATACTTATCTGAGCTCAAAAGCAAAAACCAAGCAGTTGGAAAAAGAAAAAGAAAGATTGGAAAAAAAGGTAAAGCGCCTTGAAAACAAATCAGGAGCCGGGAAAAAGAAAAAATCATAGTTACCCTTTTTGTTTATGAGCTTAAAAGATCTTTTTCAAAAGGATTTGCAATTCATTCTTTTTGGCGGCAAGGGCGGCGTTGGCAAGACTACAATGACGGCAGCTTCGGCGATTAAGTTTGTCCGCCAATTTCCCAAAAAGAAAATACTAGTTTTTACCACTGATCCCGCTCCATCTTTGGGAGACAGCTTTGGCCAAAAATTATCCAACGAACCCCAAAGAATTAAAGGGTTTAAAAACCTTTGGGCAATGGAAATTGATGCCAAAGCTGAACTGGAAAATTTCAAAAAACAGTATGGAGAAGATATTTTAGATATCCTCCAGAAAGGAACGTATTTGTCAGATGAAGAAACCGAAGAAATATTCTCCTTGGATATTCCCGGCTTGGACGAAATAATGGGTCTCAAAAAAATTGTTGACTTTATGGAAAACAGCGACTACGCTGTTTATTTTTTAGATACAGCTCCCACTGGCCACACTCTGCGCTTACTTACCCTGCCTGGATTATTGGATGATTGGATAAAGTTTTTGGCTTCTCTTCGCTGGAAATATCATTACATGGTAAAAAGATTCAGCGGTAAAGAACGAGTAGAGAAGGCCGACGAGTTTCTCTTGGAAATGAAAAAGACGGTAAAGAGAGTTCAGCAGTTACTACGCGACCCCAAAAGAACAGTCTTCGTATCTGTAACTATCCCCGAAGGTATGGCAGTGGCCGAGACAGAGGATTTAATAAGGAACTTAAAAAATAATAAAGTCCCATCACGACATATTATCATTAACAACATTGTTCCTAGCGAAAAATCCTCATTTTTGCAAAAAAGACGCTTAACGCAAGAACGCTATATCAAAGAGATCAAAAAATCCTTCCCCGCTTTTAATATTATAGAAATCGAACTCTGGCCAGAAGATATTACAGGAATAGAGAAACTAACAACACTTGGCAATCAGTTATTTAAGTAAATCCTCAAAAATCCGAAAGTCAATTATGGTCGGGGTGCTGGGAGTTGAACCCAGGTTACAGCCACCCGAAGACTGTGTACTACCGTTATACTACACCCCGTAAGTTTTTATAATCAAATTTATATTTTACTCTGAAAAATATTTCTCTCGGAGAAAATCTGTAAAATCTTCCATTTCTTGTTTATAAACTTCTCTCTTTTTCTTTCTTTTTTCATCAGATAAAGTTTCAAGTTTTTCTGAGCCACTACTCTGTAACCTAAACCCACCATAAATTCCCTTATCTGTTAAACAAATTCTAACACCAGGAGAAACTTTTCTTTCTTCATAAAATTCGTCTAATAATTCTATCATCTTTCTTTTGTGTCGTTGGGCCTCTTTTTCTACTTTTCTCCGTAACCTTTCATCTTTCTGCCAGTTTTCTCTTTCAGGATAATGAGGGTGAACATCAACCCAAGGAGAAAAAGAGGGCTTTCTTTCTTTCGTTCTTTTCTCTTTAGAATGACCCTCACAAGACTGGTCTGTCTTTAAGCCAAAAGCTCTCAGCATAACTACGGTTTCAAATATTCCTTGTTCAATTGGTTTACCAAGATTATCTTCTGCTTCTTCTAGTTTTTGTCTGATTCTCTCAAGTTCTTTCTGTTTTTCTTGTTTTTGTTCTGGTTTTTCGAATTGAGGCTGTTTTTCTGGAGAAAATTTTAACATAAACAAATATTTTACTTAATTTTATTCAATCTTTTCTGTTGCTTTTTTGTAATGTTCTTGGCTTAGATAGAAAACTTTGTTCTCTTCATCATAAAAATAGCCTTGCTCTTCCCATTCTTGTGGATCGTCAAAATCATGCTCGTCAGGATCAATCCCGAAAATTTCTTTTAAATCTTTGATGGCGTAGGTGGGAGCCCAGGTCATTGGTTGTTTTTTAAATTCTTCTGCTATCTTTTTGGATCTTTGTTTAATTTCTGCGATTGAAGTTTGTTCGTCAACTGGTATTTCTATTTTAACTCTTTTGTGTCCATTCCTTTCTTGAAGTTTTCCCAATCTTTCAGCAATTTCTCTGTTTTCTAAAGAAAGGCTTTCATAATCAATATCAATGTAGACTAAGCCTGCTTTAATATTTTCTCTGTTGGCAGAAGTAGAAACGGTCTGAATATTTTTATCATATAATTCTTGACAAGCTGCCAAAAGAGGTTTTTCGATTATCCCCTCTAGTTCTTCCTTTCTTAATATAATTCTCTCGCTTTCTCCTATTGGTTCTACTTTTTTTAACAAAAAATCGTGCTCTGGTCTTTCTTTTTTTCTAATAATTAAAACTTCTTCTAACCAAACATCGGGTTTCTTACCAGAAACCCTAATGTCTACTGGTTTTAATTCATAACTAATTTCGTTTTCAGAAGACAAATCTTCTAAAATCTCCATCCATTTTTCTCTTGAAAAATCAATTCCTTTTAAATCACTTTCGGGGGGTGCTTTACGAACAGGGAAAATCCTAATTTCTCCTCCAACTTTCAACGCCTGAATTGCTTGCAATAAAGGTTTTTTAGGATCGCTTTTATCTTCTTCATTGGAGAGAGCTTCTATTGCACCAAAAGAAACCACATAATCTAAATTATCTACTGGAAGTTCTTCTTCAAAATCCCCTTCAAAGAAGTGTTCTTGGTATTCATCTTGATCTATATTTAAATCTAAACCATAAACCTCTTTGCTAATATCCTCTTCCAGGCATTGTCTTACAAAGTTTCCCTCTCCACAACCAAGATCTAAAACTCTTTTCCCTTCTAGGTCTTGGAGTTTAAGATCTAATCCTTTCAAATATCTTTCAAAATCTAGTCTTCTTTTCTCTTCTGGTGAAAGTTCTTTTTCTTCTCTTTCTTTTTCTTCTCTGTTCTTTTCTTCTACATACTCCTCAAACCCTTCTGTCCATTTATCAGAAGGAAGGACAATCTGTTCTGCAAGAAATTGCCTGAATTGTTTTTTCTCTTCCTCTTTTTTTTCTTCTTCTAATTTTGATGGCTTCTCAAATGAGAATTTTGGCATGTTTAAAATTAATTTTGTTCCTGTTTTTATTCAAAATAAGGGAAACATTCTATGTAGAAAATCCGCCATATACTCTTTCTTTTTCTTCTGTTTCTCTTTCTCCTGTCTCGGATATTTTATAATCACGATGAGTTATTTTTACTGTATTTCCTTTTTCAATCTCTTCAAACTGTTCTTCAGAGATTGCATAAATTGCTGGATGATATCTTTCAATTTTTCCTGTGGCTTTGTGTTCGCTAGTTCCGGGATTAGTAGGATCAAAAAGAAAATATTTATCTCCTCTTTTTATTATATTATAAGCGTGCAAGGGTTCTTTTTCTCCTTCTTTCAGTTCACATTTTTGAGAAAGAACCAAATAGGAATCAAATCCTAAAAATCTAAATAAATTATGAGCAAGAGAAGCTTTTTCTGCACAAACCGCTATATTTTTTCCTTTCAGCTCTACAAGCGATACTGGGCCTTTTTCGGGAACTGCTCTTTTTGAATAAAACTCTCTATTTTTTGTTTCGGTTGTTGAAGTCCCAAAAGGATTACCAAAATATTCGGTTAAAGTATGTTGAACTGCGCCGGGTATTACTTTTTCTAAAGATTCTCCCATCTGTTTGTATTCCTGTAAAACTTCTATTAAGACAGAATAAACTTTCGGATCGTCGAGATGGAATGGTTCAACCATAAGACTTCTTCTTATATCTGTTTCTGGATGAATATGTTCAGAATAAAAACAATTCTCCCCCGAAGACATTCCTGCAGGTGCTGATATTTGTGTGGGCTCTGTGTTTCTTTCTAAATCTTCTACTCTCTCCTCAATAAATTTCTGAACCTCAAAATCTTCCTCTTTCTCTAAAAGAGAGTTAATCTTCTCTAAAACCAGTTTGTGTTCTGGTGTTGTCTCCTCTTTCTCTTGGGAAGGTTTTTCTCCGGGTTGAGATGGTTTTTCAAATGAGAATTTTGGCATAATAAAAGTCCTATTAATTATATTAATTTCGATTAAATATCAATATCCCGGCCATTCATCTTGACGACTCCTCAAGGCCTGTTCTTTCATTTCTTGGTAGATTTTAGGGCTCTTTTCTTTAATAAAATCAGCGTATCTTTGACCTTGTTTTATCTCTTCTCGCCAGTTGGATTCAGAAAGAGTAGGTGAAGAAAAAAGAACTGCATCACCTCGCCTAATTTCTTCTGGTAAATCTTTAAGGTCAAGTTTTTCTCTTTCCTCCACAAATGCCTCCACTACCGTGGAAGGATATCCGAAAGCTTCACCAAGCAATTCGTCGGAATCTGACTTTTCGGCTTTAATAAGTCTGTCTAAGTCTTCTTGGGTATGCCCAATTAAAATATCTATTTTTTCTCTTGTTTGTTCTTTTTTAACTCCAGGTTCTTCTTCTGTTTCATATTCTTCTTGGTGAACTTTTCTTTCTCCAATTTTACAGGGAATATTCAAATCTTTAACTATTTCAAGATTTTTTTCCACCTCTTCTTCTTCCATATTTTGAAAAGCTCCTTCTTCGTCTTCTGTTCTAATAACTAAGTCAATTTCTGAGGCGGGTTTAAGGCCTGCTTTTGTTAAAAGAAGATTAACTTTACCATCAGGGGTTAAATTTGACTTCTCTAGTTCTTCCACTATTTCTGGAGAAATTTCAAAAGTTTCTTTCTCTACTTTTTCTTCCTCGGATTCTCTTGATGGAAATTTTTCTGGTGAAAATCTTGGCATAACTTTAATTATTGTTTTTAATAACCGTTCTTTTTTCTTTACTTTAAATAGATTATTGTAATAAAAATATTATTTCTCCTATGTGGTCGCCTGGCCAAGAAAGGGTAGCTTTTTCTATAGTTCCAATTATTTTAAACTGTAATGGAAAACTACCATACTCTTTAAATGTCTTCATTAATTCTAATCTTTCTTTTGTAAAAACCGAGAAATCCATAATTTTTCCTATAAACACCACTCTGGAGAAATTTAAAAATGGAAACATTATTATAATCATTAGCAAAAAGACTATTAAAGATTTTTTGTAATTTATTGAAAGAATTTTCTTGGTTATAAAACAGAAAACAGAAAATAAAATAATGACAAAAATTAATACATCAAGGGTTTTCAAAACAACTAGAATTTTCTGGGAATTAATACTTGAAAGTCTGGAAAACAAGGGGAAAGGATATATTAAATAGAGCAAGAGACTAACCAGTTCGTACAAACCAATAGCTTTAAGGACCGTTAAAAATCTGACTTCTCGCTGTCTCTTTATTAAAAAATAAAAAATTGTCACTCCTGCTAATAATGTCAAAAAAATAGTGATAATCTCTAAAAATGTAAGATAGGGGTATATTTAACTAATATTTTAAAAATTTCCCTAATTCCTGTTTTAATATATTAGTTTCTGTTAAAGTGTAAGTTCCAAAATTTACAAAATCGCTTGATTGATTTTTTATTCACAATATTTTCACCCAAGATTATTTCCTGTTATTGTAAAGGGTTCTTGTCTTTCTTTTTGTTCTGTTGCCAAAGGGAAATTGAAAATAAGACATAGGTTAAGATTGTTTGCTTTCTCTTGCTGACTCCAGTTCTTTTTTAAGCAGATAAGGTTCTTGAATATGCTTGAACTTTATCTCTTTTTTGGGACCACCAGCAGTATTTATTAAGAGATGCCCCGTTTTAGTAAAAAGTTTATCCAAAATAGGCTCTTCAACTAAAACATCAGTAATTTTATCATAATCTATACTTATCATTTCTGTTGAGGGATAACCCTGATGAGAAAGAATTCTCTTGTTAGTGAAAGCATAAGCGTTCGCTTTTTTAATATACCAACTAAAGTAGATAAAAGAAACTGCTATTATTGAAATTCCCAGCCAATATACTTTAATTGCTAATACAATTCCAATTAAAACACCAATTATCATCCAAAAGCAACGGTATCTCTTACCAATGGTAAATTCATGTTTTATTTTTTCTTCTGGTTTTAAAACTTTTTGCCACACTTTCGAAAATTGTAATTTCTTATTTTGATTTTGTTTTGACATAAAGCTACTAATTTGTTTTTAATTTTTTTATTTAGGTTACCCAGTATTTCTTTTTGGTCATTTCATCTTTCTTCTGTTCTATTTTCTTTCTTTCTTTGCTTGCTTTTTTAGATTGAGCTTTGAGCTTTTTCTCATTTATTTTTCCTAATTTTTTAATTTCTTTTTTTAAAAAAGATTTTTTGTTCTTTTTGGGATCTTCCAAAACATATCCCAAAAGAATATCTAAAATATCACCTATTTTGGGTCCGGGAGATATTTCTAAAATTTCCATAATATCGTTTCCGTTAACTTTTAGCATTTCAACTGAGATTGGATCTTTTGATACTTTCTCTGTCATATATCTTAAATGTCTAAGTTTGTAAGGCTCTGCTTTGGGACAACCCGAACCTATTCTATCTGCTTTTCTAACTTGAATTAATTCATCCATGTTCTCCAAACCAACATTTCTCACAAGTTTTCTTACTGATGATTCACCAACCTCATCTACGTTGTAATAAAAAAGGTGATAGCGAACCAGTTTGGCTACTTTCTCAATATCTTTTTTAGAAAATCTTAATCGGTTTAATATTTGGTAAGTCATTTTTGTTCCTACAATCTCATGATTGTAGAAAGTAGCTTCGTTTCCCTCTCCTTCTTTTACTTCTGGTTTACCAATGTCATGTAAAAGAGCAGCTAATCTTACGTACTTGTTGTATTTTTGTTTTGCAGCGTATTTCAAAGAAAGTATTGCATGTTCATAACAATCATATATATGGTGTTTGTTTTGAGTCACCCCATAACCTTTTTCAAGTTCGGGGATTATGTGCTTTAAAAGACCAAGCTCTCTTAAAAGATCTATTCCCCAGGCTGCCCTCTTTGAAATAATTATTTTCATAAACTCATCTCTTATTCTTTCGTTTGATATAGCTTTCAACCAAAGAGAGTTATTTTTAATAGCTTTTGCTGTCTCTTTCTCAATTTTAAAATTTAAAGTGGTAGCGAAACGAGCTACTCTCATCATTCTTAAGGCGTCTTCTGAGAATCTTTCTTTGGGATCTCCAACAGCTCTTATTGTCTTCTTTTCTAAGTCTTTTTTACCCTCGAAAGGATCAACCACTTTTCCTTTTAAATCCATAGCCATAGCATTTACAGTAAAATCTCTTCTTTTTAAATCTTCTTTTAGGGTTTTGGCAAACTTTATTTTATCTGGGTGGCGCTTATCTGTATATTTTTCATCGATTCTATAAGTTGTTACTTCTATTTCTTTTAAAGAGGGTTTTTTGCTTCCTGTTTGCACTGTTACAGTAGCAAACTTATTATTAAGGTAACTTTTGGAAAAAATCTTACCTATTTCTTTGGGAACAGCATTGGTTGTTACGTCCCAGTCTTGAGGTTTTCTTTTCGTTAAAAAATCACGAACGCAACCACCCACAATAAAAGCTTCAAATCCTTTTTCTTGTAGTTTCTTAACTACAAATTTTACTTTGTCTGGTATTTTCATAATATACTTTACTTTATCCCAAAAATCCTTCTTTTTCAATTTTTGATTGATTTTTAAAAAGATTTTTGTTAGAATTAAAAACACCGAGCCCCCGTAGCTCAACTGGATAGAGCGCCTGTCTTCGGAACAGGAAATTGAGGGTTCGAATCCTTCCGGGGGTACTATGGAGATAAAAAAACCACTTTCGATATTTTTTTTGTTTTTATTCTTAATTTCAATTCCTAAATTAACATTAGGGGCTGGTTTAGTACCCTGTGGAGGAGAAGGACAAGACCCGTGTACATTATCTGATTTTTTTGTATTAATAATAAATATAATAAATTTTATTATCTGGAAAATTACACCGTCCTTGTTTGTTTTGATGCTAATTATTGGAGCGGTAATGCTTCTTGTCTCGGGGGGAAATCCTGAACTTCAAAGTAAGGGCAAAAAGATTTTATTTGCTGCTGTTATAGGGGCTTTGATAGTTTATGGTGGTTGGCTTATAATCGATACTATTGTCAAGGCAATTGGAGCAGACTGGATTCAAGATTGGTCTAATCTTCCGGGGTAATAAGCCCCCATAACTCAATTGGAAGAGTAACGGCCTCTTAAGCCGTGAGTTCCAGGTTCGAGCCCTGGTGGGGGCACATAATTAAAATTAATAACTAAAATATGTTAAGTCCAAAAGAAAAAAAAGAAGTAATAATAAAATATAAGCTACACAGAAAAGATACTGGATCTCCCGAGGTCCAGGTTGCTTTGCTGACAGAAGAAATCAATAGCTTGGTTTCTCATCTTAAAAAACACCCAAAAGATTTTCATTCCAAAAGAGGATTAATAGGCATGGTAATGAAAAGAAAAAAGCTTTTAAAATATCTTAAAGAAGAGTCAACTAGAAGATACAACAGTATTATTAAAAAGCTGGGGCTTAAAAAATAATTATGAAGAAACCAAAAGACCAAAGAGTAGAAGTTTTAATCGACGTTCAAAATCTTTATCATTCAGCAAAAAATCTTTATGGAGCAAGAGTTAACTTCAAAGAGGTTTTAAGACAAGCAATAGCCAAAAGAAAATTAATCCGTGCTTTCGCTTATGTTGTCAGTACAAAAACCGGAGAAGAAAAGGCCTTTTTTGAAGCTTTAACCAAGCTTGGTTTTGAAACAAGAGTAAGACCTCTTAAAGAATTTTATGGAGGTCAGAAAAAAGCTGACTGGGATGTTGGTATAGTTATTGATGCTATAAGAACAGCCCCCAACGTAGATGTTGTTGTTTTAGTTTCTGGAGATGGAGATTTTGTTCCTCTAACTGAATATTTAAAAAATAGAGGAAAAAGAGTAGAAGTTATGGCTTTTGGTAAAACCACATCTTCTGAACTAAGACAAGAAGCAGACGAATTTATAAACTTAGATAAAAATAAAAAATTTCTTTTAAGAAAATAACTTAAATTATGAACAAAGAAAACTTCAAAATTAAAATTGAAAACAAAGATCTTCAAGTAGAAATGAAAGATTGGACCCCTCAAACTTCAGGGTCTTGTCTGTTACGTTACGGGGACACTGAAGTTTTGGTAACTGCTGTTATGTCAGATGAAGATAACAAAGAACTCTCTTTCTTTCCTTTAACTGTAAACTATGAAGAAAGATATTATGCTGCGGGTAAAATTTATGGTTCTCGTTTTATGAGAAGAGAAGGAAGACCAACAACAGGAGCTACTTTAACTGCCAGAATGATTGACAGGTTAATCCGCCCCCTCTTTCCTAAAGGCCTAAAAAGAGAAGTTCAGGTAATTATAACTTGTCTTTCTTGGGATAAAGAAAATGACCCCGATATTATAGGGGCTATTGCAAGCTCAATTGCTCTTTCTGTTTCCAATATTCCTTGGGCGGGACCCGCTAGCACAGTAAGAGTAGGAAAAGTTAATAATAAATGGGTTTTGAATCCAACTTATGAACAAAGAGAAGAAAGTGATTTTGATTTAATTTTAGCTGGGGCAGAGAAAGAAGGCGAGGTTTTAATCAATATGATAGAGTTTGAAGGAGATGAAGTATCAGAACAATCTATTTTGGAAGCAGTTGATTTCGCTTATCCTCCCCTTAAAAAGATTATTGATTTTCAAAACAAAATTAAAAAAGAAATTGGAGAAGAAAAAATTCAACTTCCAAATCCTCCTGAAACTGAGATTAAAAAAGAGACTGAAGCGTTTTTAAAAGATAAACTGGAGGAAACAATTTTTGGAGAAGATAATTACAAGGTTAAAAAAGAGACAGCTAAGTTAGAAAACGAATTAAGAGATTTTCTTGAACAAAAATATGAAGAGAAAAGTAAGATAAATTATGCTTTTTCTGTTTTAGAAAAAGAAAAAGAGAGAATAATCCAAGAAAACATCTTAAAAAAAGAAAGAAGACCGGACGAAAGAGGGTTAGATGAAATAAGGGAAATTTCCTGCGAGACAGGAGTTTTGGCTAGAACCCATGGTTCTGGTTTTTTCTCCCGGGGTCTAACTAAAATTTTATCAATCTTAACTTTGGGAACTCCAGGTGATTACAAAATATTGGAAGGTATGGAAGTTGTAGATAAAAAGAGATTTCTTCATCATTACAACTTTCCCCCTTTCTCTGTTGGGGAAGTTCAATTTCTAAGAGCTCCGGGCAGAAGAGAAATTGGCCATGGCGCTTTAGCAGAAAAAGCTGTCTTTCCTTTAGTTCCTGACTTTGAAGAATTCCCTTACACCATAAGAGTAGTTTCTGAAGCATTATCAAGTCACGGATCAACATCTATGGGGTCTGTTTGTGCAACTTCTCTTGCTTTAATGGATGGTGGCGTTCCCTTGAAGAGGCCTGCTGCTGGAATTGCAATGGGATTAATAAAAGGTGAGGGTGGAGAATACAAAATATTAACTGATATTCAGGGGCCAGAAGACGCTTTGGGTGATATGGACCTTAAAGTGGCTGGAACAGAAAAGGGAATAACGGCAATTCAAATGGACGTGAAAGTTATTGGAATCGGAAAAAAGATTTTAGAAGAAGCATTAGAGAAAGCTAAAAAAGCAAGATTACAAATTCTGGATAAAATGAAAAAGGTAATTGATAAACCAAGAGAGCAACTTTCAGATTTAGCCCCCAAAATAGATACAATTAAGATAAATCCAGAAAAAATTGGTGAAGTTATAGGACCTAAGGGAGCAGTGATTAATAAGATAACGGAAGATTATGATGTTGAAATAGATATTGAAGATTCAGGATTAATCTTTGTTGCGGGAGAAGACAAAGAAGGGGTTGAAAAAGCCCTTGAGAAAATTGAGAAAATAACAGAAGAACCAGAAGTTGGAAAAGTGTACGATGGTGAAGTAAAAAATATCACAGATTACGGAGCTTTCGTTGAGATTTTACCTGGTGAGGAGGGTTTGGTTCATATCTCCAAATTAGTTCCCTATCATCTAAAAGACGTAAGAGAAATATTAAAAGAGGGTGATATTATTCCAGTAAAACTTACTTTAATAGACGAAAAGGGAAGATTAAATCTCTCTGCTATTGAAGCTGGCTTCCGTCCCAAAAAATTAAAAGAGAAAGGAGAGAAAGAGAAAGATTAAGATTATGACAAAGGAAAACAACCAACAAGACGAAATAAAGAAGTTTCTCCGCAGGATTGATGTTCGGACCATGGAAAAAGACCTTAGAAAGCTAAGGGAAAAAGAGGTCCAAAAAGAAAGAGAAAGAATAATTAAACTTCAAAAAGAAAAACCAAAAAAAACTACTTCCCAAAAACCACCAGAAGAAAAAAAAGAAACAAAAAAAACAATAATCAAACAACCAGAAATAGAAGAACCAGCTGGTAGACTAAAACAGTTAGCAACAGAATCAGAGAAAGAAAGAATTTTTTATTTAAAATCAGAAAAAAAGAAATTAGAAAAAGAACTTGAACAACTACAAAAAGAAAAAGAACCCCCTTTATTACTTGAGAAAAACAAGTTTTTAAAAGAGAAAGAAAAAGAAGAAGAAAAGTTAGCTGAAATAATTAAAGAAGAAGAAGAAATCGAAAAAAAGAAAGAAGAGGTCACAAAAAGAGAGAAAAAAGCTAAAAACAAAAAGCAAAAGAAAAGACAAGAAGAAAAAAGATGGGAGCTTGAAGAAGAAATAAAGAAAATAGAAAAGAGAAGGTGGGCCAAAGAAAGGGGAATAAACGGAATAAAAAAACAAATAGAAAATATTGAAAGAAAACATCAAGAAATTCTCCAAAAAATAGAGGAATTAAAAAACAAAATAGAAGAAGTAGATTCTTCTTTAAAATCAATCTACAAAAATATAGAAGAAAGAGAACGAGGAAAAAGAGAAACCGAAGAAAGGAAGAAAAAGATTGAGGCCCTAAAAAGAGCAGAAAGAGAATCTGAAAGAAAAGCAGATGTCAGATACGAAGAAAGGAGAAAAAGAAAAGAAATCAAAGAAAAGGGATTCTTTAAAAAAGCATCAGAAAAGACAAAAAAGAAAATAACGGAAAAGCTAAAAGAAACAGGCAAAAAAGAAGAAAAAGAAAGAGAAAAGTTTTTAAAAAGAATAAAAGAACAAGAAGAAGAAAATAATTAAAACAAACATGACAAAAAAACAAAAACAAAAACTCAAAGAACAGTTAGAAAAAGAAAGAAAAACAATCAGAGAACAACTTGAAACATTTGCGAAAGAAGACAAAAAACCAAGTGGTGATTGGGATACTCGTTATCCTAAGCTTAATGGAAGCAATCTTGAAGAAGCGGCAGACGAAGTGGGAGAATATGATAAATTACTTTCAATTGAATATAGTTTAGAATTAAGATTAAAAGATATTAAAAAGGCTCTTAATAAAATTGAGAAAGGAAATTATGGAATCTGTGAGGGGTGTGGCAAAAAAATTTCCCCGAAAAGACTGGGGGTCTGTCCTGAGGCTCGAACCTGTATAAATTGCAGAGTCCCAGCTTAAAAACAAATCAGTCTTCAAGGTTTAATTTTTCTATTTTAAAAAAAATATTTAAACTAAAAACAGAGAGAGAATCTCTGTTTTTGTTTCTTTTTTTAAGTTAGCAAATTAATAACCAATAAAAGACCCAACCGAATACTTAAGCAAGGGGTTTCTTGCCCCGAAAACATCAAAATGAAGATGACAACCAGCAGGACCTCGAGGATAAGTGTACCCTGTATAGCCCATTGTTCCAATTGTTTGTCCTTGATAGATTTGCTGTCCTTGGGCTACAAAAATTTGATCAAAATGACCATAGTATGTAACTGCTCCATTGGGATGTAAAATTTTAACGAATTTTCCTCCCGGCCAGAAATAACCTATCTGATAAACCTTACCCTTTGCTGCAGCATATATTGGAGTTCCACATTTGTTAGCAATATCTATAGCGTTGTATCTTGGGGGCCAATGAGGGCCCTGGGTTACTTTTCCTTTAGTTGGGAAAATAAAGTAAGAGCTTGCCAAGGGTATCTGCTGGTAAGAGGGGGGAACAGCTGGCATCTCACCACCGGGAACAATTAAAACATCTCCAATAAAGATGTCGTTTTTATCTTCAAGAGAGTTAAAAGCAACAATTTGATTCAGTTTTGCATTATAGGTTTCAGCAATCTCACTTAAGGTGTCTCCTGAATTAACTGAGTGTAAAACTCCAGAAACTGGCAGAATGACTAGTTTTTGCCCCACCTTTATTTTTGAACTAGTAAGATTGTTTGCCCAGCGAATTGTATCCTCTGAAATGTTAAATCTTTCTGCTAGAGAATAAATATTATCTCCTTGCTCTACAATATATTCGCTGACTTCTATTGGTGTATCAGAATCTGTTTTCCCCGCTATTGACCCTAAAACTTCGAGCGAAAGGACCTGAGGTGAAGACACTGAGCTTAAACTATTTTTTTGAACAATACTCAGGTCTGGTGATTCTGGCAATAGGACTTCTTTTTGGTTAAAAAACAAAATTTTCTCTTTTGAAACAACTAGCTTTTCAGAAAGATTTCCAAGAAAGGCTCCGCTCTGGGCTCTGAAATAATTAATGGAAATCTTGTCTTCTGGCAGAGAATCGCCGTTGATTAAAGAAATTAATCCCAGTCCTAAAACTGAGATTAAACAAAAATAAAAGAAAGGGGCTTTCAAAAAGCTTTTTGTTTTAAAAAAACTCTTTACTCCCTGAGTTGTTTCATTCAAAAAAGACTTCTTAATTTTTTTAAATAATCTAGAAATGATTCAGAAATAAAAGATTAGTCTAATAAAAAGACCATTTTATCACTATTAAATTATTAATTAGAGAGAAAGTCAAGAAAATTATCCACACCCCTTTTATTTGTTATAATAGTTTAATGGATTTTTATTCAAAAAAGGGAATTAGAGAAATTCTTAGAAAACACAATATTGGGCCTTCAAAAAAATTAGGGCAGAATTTTTTAATTGAAAAATCTATATTCAAAAAGATTATTTCAACGGCCCGGGTTTCAAAAAAAGATATTGTTCTTGAGATAGGAGCGGGAATTGGGAATTTGACTCAATTATTAGCAGAGAAATCAAAAAAAGTAGTAGCAGTTGAAAAAGACAAAAAAATGACAAAGATATTAAAAGAAACTCTTTCTTGCTACAAAAATGTTCAGCTTGTGCAAAAAGATATTTTAAAGATTAAAATTAAAAATTTAATCAAAAGAGATGAATATAAAATAGTATCTAATCTTCCTTATTATATTACATCTCCAGTAATCAGAAAATTTTTAGAGACAGAAAAAAAACCTAGCTTAATGGTTTTAATGGTACAAAAAGAAGTAGCAGAAAGAATATGCGCCAATCCTCCAAAAATGAATCTTCTTGCTGTTTCTGTCCAATTTTATTCAAATCCTGAAATTATAGATATTGTCCCCAAAGAACGTTTTTGGCCAAAACC
>CAYZYK010000011.1:0-25732 GCA_964482615.1 uncultured Candidatus Saccharibacteria bacterium | reverse complement strand
AAAAGCTGGAGTAAAAATTGATGATTTAGTGAAATTTTCCCAGCAAAAATCATTAGCAGGTTTTGAATGGGCAAGAGGAATTCCAGGAACAGTTGGTGGAGCAGTTTATGGTAATATAGGAGCTTTTGGTGTTTTTATGAAAGACATAATAAAGGAAGTTAGAGCGTTTAATACCGATGATTTTGAGATAAAAGTTTTTTCCTCTAAAGACTGTAAATTTTCAAGAAAACATAGTATTTTCAAAGAAAAAAAGAATCTTATCATTTTATCTTGTTTGTTGAAAGTAAAGAAAGGAAATAAAAAAAAGATAGGAAAGAAGATTAGAGAGTATTTGGGTTACAGGAAAGAGAAACACCCTTTAAGATTCGGCTCAGCAGGTTGTGTTTTCAAAAATCCTCCGGGTTTCTCTGCTGGGGACTTGATTGATAAATGCGGCCTGAAAGGGAAAAAGACAGGCAAAGCTAAAATTTCAGAGAAACACGCTAATTTCATAATAAATCTTGGAGGAGCTTCAGCAGAAGATGTTTTGAAATTGATTAATTTAGCTAAAAAAAAGGTAAAGGAGAAGTTTGGTATTGAACTTGAAGAAGAAATTCAATATTTGGGATTTTAATTTTTATCTGTATAATAAAAATAGAAAAACAAAACAAAAAATATGAAAATTACTTTAAGAGCAAAAAATATTAAATTAACTGATGATTTGCGAATTTTTGTTAAAGAAAAGATAGAAAGCCTAGAGAAATTTTTGGAAGAATTTAAAGGTAATGAACCAGAAAGAGTTTCTGGCCATCCTCGGATTGAAGCTAAAGTTGACATTGAAAAAACAACTCATCATCACAGAAAGGGACCCTTTTTTAAGGCAGAATGTCAGATCTGGATTCGAGGTAAAAAAATAATGGCAGAAGCCCAAAGTGAGGATTTAAGATTGGCTATAACTGAAGTTAAAGATGAACTGCAAAGAGAGATTAAAAAATACAAAGGAAAATTGGAATCTAAGACTAAAAGAACCCGCGGGTTTATTAAAAGGATTCTTAAAATAACCAAGTTGGCAAGATTTAGAAAAAAAAGAAAGAAAGAAGATCTGTAAGATTTAGGCTATCCAGTTAATTTATTAACTTCTAATGTTTTAGAATTTTTATTTTTATGGGAATTTTCTCCAAAATTTTCGGTGATCCCAACCAGAAATATTTAGATAAACAAAAATTGATTGTAGATAAAATAAACTCCCTTGAGTCAGAACTCAAGGATTTTTCTAATGGGGAGCTGAAAGAAAAAACAGAAGAATTTAAAAAAAGACTAAAAGAAGGTGAAAGATTAGATGGTCTTTTAGCTGAAGCCTTTGCTGTTGTCAGGGAAGCATCAAGAAGGACTTTGAAACAAAGACATTATGATGTTCAGTTGATTGGAGGTATTGTACTTCATCAAGGTAAAATAGCTGAAATGAAAACAGGAGAAGGAAAAACATTAGCTGCTACTTTACCTCTCTATTTAAATGCTTTAGCGGGTAAAGGAGCTCATTTAGTTACGGTTAATGATTACTTAGCAAGAAGAGATACTGTTTGGATGGGCCAGATTTATCATTTCTTGGGACTAAGTGTTGGTTGTTTAAATCATGATCAATCCTTTTTGTATAACCCCGATTACAAAAAACCAGCAGAAGATAAAGATAAAATTAGAGATAAGCTTGGGGGGTTTAAAATCGTGGAGGATTTTTTGGAACCTTGTTCAAGGAAAGATTCTTATTCAGCTGATATAACTTATGGTACTAACAACGAATTCGGGTTTGATTATTTGAGGGATAATATGTCTTTAAGAATTGAAGATCAGGCTCAGAGAGGATTTAACTTTGCTATTTTAGATGAAATTGATTCTATTTTGATTGACGAAGCAAGAACTCCTTTAATAATTTCAGGTTCTTCTGAGGAATCAATAGAAAAATATTATCGTTTTGCTAAGATAATTGATCGTTTAAAAGAAAATATTGATTACAATATTGATGAAAAAATGAAAGCAGCAACCTTTACCGAAGAGGGGCAAGATAAGATTGTAGATAATCTTGGTTTTGATCCTTGGGCTGAAGCAGATATTGTAACCTGTCACCAACTTGAAGCTGCTCTTAAAGCAAAGACGCTTTATCAGAGAGAAATAGATTATGTAATTAAAGAAGGGAAAGTCGTTATTGTCGATGAATTTACGGGGCGTTTAATGCCCGGAAGGAGATGGTCGGGTGGTTTACATCAGGCCGTTGAAGCAAAAGAATATGAAATAGAAGGAAATCATCAGATTCAGGTCAGGAAAGAATCTAAAACCCTAGCTAATATTACTTTCCAAAATTATTTCAGGAAATATGATAAGTTAGCCGGGATGACAGGTACAGCTCAAACTTCAGCTGAAGAATTAGATAAAGTTTATAACCTAGATGTTATTGTGGTTCCAACCAACAAACCCCTAAGAAGAGAAAATCTTAGAGACAGGGTTTACAAAACAAAAGAAGGAAAATACAAAGCTGTGGTCAGAGAAATAAAAGAAAGAAACAAGACAGGACAACCACTTTTAGTTGGTACTCGTTCAATAGAGAAAAATGAATATTTAGGTAAGTTACTGGAAAGAGAAGGTATCCCCCATCAAATTTTGAATGCTAAAAATCACCAAAAAGAAGGAGAAATTATAGCTCAAGCGGGAAAGCCAGGGAAAGTTACTGTAGCAACAAATATGGCAGGTAGAGGAGTAGATATTATTTTAAGCGGTAATCCTCCAGACAAACAAGAACAAAAAAAGATTATTGAAAAAGGAGGATTACATGTTATCGGAACAGAAAGACATGAAGCAAGAAGAATTGATAATCAGCTTAGGGGTAGAGCGGGCAGACAAGGTGATCCTGGTTCTTCTCAGTTCTTTGTTTCTCTGGAAGATGATTTGATGAGAATTTTTGGGGGAGATAGAGTCAAAAAGCTCATGGAGATATTGAAAGTTCCAGAAGATCAACCCATTGAATCTTCTCAGATTTCGAAATTGATTGAATCTGCTCAGGCAAAAATTGAAGGACATAACTTTGATGTCAGGCAGCACGTTTTGGAATATGATGATGTTTTATCAAAACACAGGGAAACTTTTTACAAAAAAAGAGATAAGATTCTTAAAAGTTTTGATTTAAAAAATGAGATTTTGGGAATAATCGAAAAAGAACTCAAAAAAATAATTGGTTTTCATTGCGGAGGAGATTATTCGAGAGAGTGGAGTATTGAGGAGATTTTTGAGGAAGCGAAATCCATTTTTTCTTTAAAAGATGAGGTTCATAAAGAAATGAGAAAGCTTTGTTCAGATAATAATTTGGAACCAGCAGTTAAGAGAGATAAACTTTTGAGTTATTTATTTAATTTAGCTAAAAATTCTTACAACAAAAAGGAAGAAGAAATGGGGAAAGAAAACATGAGGAAAATAGAGAAGATATTGACCCTGAAAACATATAATCTTCTTTGGGCTGAACATTTATCTGTCATGGATCATCTTAAAGATTCAGTAAGAGTTAGGGCTTACGGTGGTAAAGATCCTTTGGTTGAATTTAAAACAGAGGGCCACAGAATATTTCATAATTTATTGGAAGCGATTGATTCAACTGTAGCTAATAATATTTTCAAAACAGAGATTAAATCAAAATCTGCTTATGCTCAATCCACGAAAAGAAAGAGAACTGTACCCGCAAGTAAGAGAAAAATTGGCAGAAATGATCCTTGTCCTTGTGGTTCTGGCAAAAAATACAAAAAATGTTGCTATCCTAAATTTGAATAGAATTAAAAATTGTTATAAAATTTCAAGATAGTTTTATTATTTCAGATTAGATTATGAAAATTCTAAAAAAAAAGAAAAAATATGAAGGGAAATTTTTGAGATTTATGAATTATAAGTTTCTAACAGAGAAGGGAGAAGAAAAAAACTGGGAGGTTATTGAAAGGAAAATATACAAAAGAATAGTTGTTATTTTCCCCGTAACTGAAGACAAGGAGGTAATATTAGAAAGAATATATAGAGTGCCTGTTGATTCTTCAATAATTGAGTTACCCGCTGGTTTAACAGACAAAAAAGGAGAAACAGAAAAAGAAGCAGCTAAAAGAGAATTATTGGAAGAGACAGGTTATTTAGCAAAAAAACTCATTCCTATTCACCAATGGCCAATTGAACCCGGAGCTTTCGCAGAAGAGGGTGTTTTGTTCCTTGCCCCCGATGTAGTAGAAAAACCAAATGGAAGAAAAAACGAGGATGTTGAAAAAATAGAGGTTTTAAAAGTTCCCTTAAAGAAGTTAACTGAATTTCTAATAAACACAGATGAGAAAGTTGATATTAAAATTCTGGGGGCTTTTTGCATAGCAAAGGAAAAAGGGTTAATATAGAAGATTATTATGAGGCAAAAATATTTAATTTTAATATCAATATTAATTTTAGGCCTTTTGGGGCTCAGTTTTGCTTTTTCTTTTTATTTAAACCAGGGAATTGATATTTTAAATCAAAGATTTTCTCTCTATTTACCTCATTTTTGGGAATCACCTTTTCATTTAGGATTGGATTTACAAGGTGGAGCTCATTTAGTATATGAAGCTGATTTGAGCAGTATTTCTCAAGAAGACAGAGATGAAGTTATGGCAGGGTTGAGAGATGTTATTGAAAGGAGAATTAATCTTTTTGGGGTAAGGGAACCCCGAGTTCAGGTTCAGGCAAAAAACAGATTAATTGTTGAACTAGCTGGGGTCAGAGACATTAACAAAGCAATTGAGATGATAGGTGAAACCCCCTATCTTGAGTTTTTAGAGGAAAGGCCCCAAGAAGAAGCAGAGAGAATTCTAGAGAAAATAAAAGAAGTAGAAGGAAAAACACCAGAAGAATATCAAGAGATAGAGAACTGGGAATTAGCTTTCAAAGACCCCTATCATAAACCAACAGAGCTTACTGGAAAATATTTAAAGGGTGCAGAAGTTGGTTTTGATCAAACAACCTATCAGCCAAGGATTGAACTTGAATTTAATAAAGAGGGAAGTGAATTGTTTGAAGAAATAACAGAAAAAAACACAGGAAAAACTTTAGCTATCTTCTTGGACGGTATGTCAATTGTTGATACTGATGGAGACGGAGAGATAACCTTAGTTGATAGATATGCTCCCGTGATTCGAGAGAAGATAACAGGAGGTAAGGCTGTAATCACAGGAAACATGGATATTGAAAGAGCAAAAGAAATTGTGCGTAGGTTAAATTCGGGTGCTTTACCCGTTAAAATAGGAGATCCTATCTCTAAGAAAACAGTAGGGGCAACTTTGGGTGAAAATTCTTTGAGAGAATCTCTCAAGGCGGGAATTATTGGTTTTTTGGCAATAATTCTATTTATGATAATTTATTATCGTCTGCCCGGGCTTTTAGCTTCTTTTGCTTTATGTATCTATGTTGGTTTGGTTTTGAGCTTGTTTAAACTTATTCCCGTTACTTTGACTTTAGCTGGAATTGGAGGTTTTATTTTGTCGATTGGAATGGCAGTTGATGCCAATGTCTTGATTTTTTCCCGTTTGAGAGAAGAATTTAAAAGAAGAAGTTTCTCTGAAGCAATAACTGAAGGTTTCAGGAGAGCTTGGCCTTCAATCAGAGATGGGAATATAACTACTTTAATTGTTGCTTTAATCTTATTTTTCTTTGGAACAAGTTTTATTAAAGGTTTTGCTTTAACTTTGGGTGTTGGAATTGTTGTTAGTATGTTTTCTGCCATATTTATTACAAGGACCCTATTGAGGACATTTGAGGGAACAAGGGTTGAAAAATGGGATAGATTATGGGGGAAATCCATTCAAAAAGATTAATTTGGAAATATGAATTTTATAAAATACAGAAAAATTTATTTTCTTCTTTCTGCAATTCTAATTTTAGGAAGTATTACTTGTTTGTTGATTTTTGGGTTGAAACTTGGGATTGATTTCTCTGGTGGTTCTCTGCTTGAAATAGAGTACAAAAACGAAAGACCTCCTCTTGAAGAAATAAAAGAAACTTTAGCAGAATTTGAGTTTAAAGAATTACATTTAAGGCCGGTAGGAGAAAAAGGGATTATGATCAGAGTTAAACAAAAGAATGTTCCCAACCAAACCCAGCAGGAAATAATTAAAAATATTAAAGAGACGGGAGAAATAGAAGAAAAAGCCTTGGGTTTTGAAGGGATAAGCCCGGTAATCGGGCAGGAGCTTAAAACAAAAACAAAAATTGTTATAGTCTTATCTTTAATAACAATAGTTATCTATATAGCTTTAGCTTTCAGGAGAATTTCAAGACCGATTGCTTCCTGGCAGTATGGAATAGCTTCTATCTTAGCTTTATCTCATGACGTTTTAATACCTTTTGGGATATTCTCTGTTTTGGGGGAACTTTATGGAGTTCAAATTACAATTCCGGTTGTTACCGCATTCTTGGTTATTTTAGGTTATTCTATTAACAACACCGTGGTTGTTTTTGATAGAATAAGAGAGAATCTTTTAAAAGAAAGAGGTGCAATTTATGAAAAGATTGTAAACGACAGCTTAAATCAGACTTTAACTCGTTCCATAAATACCTCATTGACTACTTTATTTGTTCTTTTTTCTTTGTTTTTCTTGGGGGGAATTAGCTTGAAATTCTTTTCTTTGGCTTTAATTTTAGGAATAGTCTTTGGTACTTATTCTTCTCTGTTTTTGGCAAGTCCCCTTTTGGTGAGTTATTTGAAATGGAAAGAAAGAAGATTAACCAAGGGAAAATAGAGCTGTTTTTTTTAAAGAAGTTAACGTAAAATTCTTGAACCCTTGACAACAATAGGTAAAGTATGTTTAAATGAAACAAATACATTAACTGTAGATATTTTGGTAAGTTAGATTGTCAAAAATCTACCTGAAAATATGACTCAATTAAATTTCCCCCAAGTTTATTCAAAAATTACTAAAGATTTAGATAAAAGACCCCGAGAAATCTTAGCTCGGCGTTTTGGAATTGAAAAAGATTCAAGCCCTGAAACTTTACAGTCAATAGGTGAGGATTTTGATATCACCAGAGAAAGAGTGCGTCAAATAGAGAATAAATGCTTCAGTGATATAAAGAAGGAGAGTAGGGAGATTTTAAATAAAATCTTTGCTGAGCTCGTTGATTATTTTAAAAAGAAAGGTGGGTTCAAAAAAGAAGACATTGCTTTAAAAGATTTAGGCGGGGAGAAATATCAATCTTATGTTCTTTTCTTTCTTAATTTAGGAAAACAATTCTCTTTAGTTACAGAGAAAGAAGATTTTCATTCTTTCTGGACCACAATAAAGAAGAATCCTGTTCCTCAAGTTAAGAAACTATTAGATAAATTAACAGGAGATTTAAAAAAGAAAGGAGAGCCACAAATAAAAGAAGATTTTGTTAATCGTTTTTCTTCTCAAAATAATTTAGATAAAGAAAAAACAATATCAGTTATTGAAGTTTCAAAACAAATTGAAGAGAACAGAGAAGGAAAAATAGGACTGGTTGATTGGCCGGAAATAAATCCTAAGGGCGTAAGAGATAAATCCTTTTTGGTATTTCGCAAAAAAGAAGAACCATTACATTTCAGAAAAGTTGCTGAATTAATTGATGAGCTAGGTTACAATCCTGGTAAACAGGCTCATCCCCAAACAGTCCATAATGAATTAATTAAAGACGACAGATTTGTTTTAGTTGGTAGAGGAATTTATGCTTTAAAAGAGTGGGGGTATGAACCGGGAACAGTGAAAGATATAATTGAGAAAACACTGAAAGAGAGTAATGAACCCTTAGAAAAAGAAGAAGTAATAGAAAAAGTTCTTTCCCAGCGCGAGGTTGCTAAAAACACTGTTTTAATGAACCTACACAACAATGATACTTTCTACAGGAACTCTGAGGGTAAATATGTTTTGCGCGATACTCAAACTTCCTAAACATTAACAATGCCAGTTGTTGGCAGCAGCTGGTTGATGATTAGTATGTTTTTTCTATATTTTGGAATTGGGATAAAGATTTTATTTATATTAACCGTTATTTTTTATGCGATCTTTTTCGGTTTTATTTTCTTTTGGTCAGAGGCAAAAAGGACTTTTTTAATTGTTCCTCTTCTTTATACTTTTGAATTCTTTTTAGCTGGATTTATGATAGTTGTTATAATCTCTCTTTTAATTGATGTTTTTGTTAGAACTTAATGATTTTTAAATTATGAAACTTGCAGATTATTTTTGGTGGTTAGTTCCGGTTAAAACAATAATCTTAGAACCTTTCTGGTGGCTTATTGTCTTGATTTTTGTTTTTTCTCTGCCCGTTCTCAGGGTTTGGTGGTGGTTTTTTACCCCCATCATTCTTTTTTTTCCCCTGAGAACGTTTTATCTTTGGTGGTTAAGATGGGATAAATGGTATCAAGAGCAAAACTGGACGATGCTTAAAGTTAAACCCCCAAGAGAAATATTAACACCATTTAAGGCAATGGAGGATGTATTTACTACTATTTGGTGTATTTATGATGAACCTAATTGGAGGGAAATATGGTGTGAAGGAGAATTTACATTAGGTGCTTTTTGGACTTCTTGGGAGATTGTAAGCAATGAAGGGAATGTTAGTTTTTACATTAGATGTCTAGATGAACACCGCCATCTTATAGAATCAGTTATTTATTCCCATTATGCTGAAGCTGAAATTGAAGAGCTGCCAGATTACACTGAAGTTGTGCCCAAAAATATTCCAACAGAAGAATGGCAGGTTTATGGAGAGGATTATTTCATGCCCAAACCTGATTTTCTGCCCATTAAAACCTATCATGATTTCTTTGAAGAGAAAACAGAAATTAAAGAAGAAAAAAGAATTGATCCTATAGCTTCTTTTATTGAAGATTTAGCCAGATTAGGTTCGGGAGAGTACTTCTGGTTCCAGGTTATAACAGCTCCTATAACAGAATCTGAAATTGATATAGTAACACCAGGAAAAAGAGAGGTAAATAAAATAGCAAGACGCCCCATGCCCGAAAAAAGAACAATGGCAGATAGTATTTTTGGTGTTATTTCGGATTTACTTTATGCTATCTGGGACGGCATTTCTTTTCTTGTTCACGGCAAATGGACTTCGCCAGAAGAACAGGAAGCTATGACTAAAGCTCTTGCCCCTGGAGCCACTGAAACAGGAGAAAGAGAGATGCTTTTAACTCCCGGAGAAAGGGAAATATGTACTGCTATTGAGAATAAAATAAAGAAGCCAGTTTTTAAAGTCAACGCCAGGGGAATGTATATAGCAAGAAGAGATTCTTATCACCCTCCTCATACCAAAATAAGTAGATCTTATTTTCCTCATTTTCAAACAAGAAACTTAAACTTCATTATGTTTTTGGGAAAAACCAGGACAAAAGTTCATTATGTTTGGCGGGGAAGAAGGAAGTATTTAAGACAAAGAAAAATTTTGAGAAACTACCTTAATAGATTTCCCGCTTTGTATCCTGAAATGGATGGTCCCGGTAACATGATTTTGAACTCAGAAGAGCTAGCTACTATTTATCATTATCCAACTAAATTAAGCGCTGTGATTGCTCCTGCGGTCAGTATGGTTGAGACCAAAAAGGGAGGTCCTCCGAGTGGATTACCCACTGAATAATAATTTAATTTTATTATGGTAAAAGAATTACTCACAAATAACGGTATAACCTATTTTGCTGAAACTACTTTTCGGAATAAGAGAAAGAAATTCGGGATAAGGATTGATGATCGCCGCCGCCATGCTTATATCATAGGGAAAACCGGTATGGGAAAAACAGCTTTAATAAAGAATATGGCTATTCAAGATATTCAGAGGGGAAGGGGGGTTGCTTTTGTTGATCCTCATGGGGAGGCAGCAGAAGAGCTTCTTGATTTTGTTCCTCCAGAAAGAACCAACAAGGTTATTTATTTTAATCCCTCAGACATTGAATACCCGATTGCTTTTAATGTGATGGAAAAAGTTGATTACAGATTTCGTCATTTGGTTGCTGGAGGCCTGATGGGTGTTTTCAAAAAGGTTTGGCCAGATGTTTGGTCAGCTAGAATGGAATATATTTTAAACAATGCTGTTTTGGCTCTTCTTGAGTATCCTGGTTCAACTATTTTAGCTATAAATAGAATGCTATCTGATTCAGCTTACAGAAAAAAAGTTGTAGATAAAATTAAAGATCCTGTGGTTAAATCTTTTTGGATTAACGAATTTGCTCGTTACAGTCAGAGGTATGAAGTTGAAGCAACAGCAGCTATTCAAAACAAAATAGGACAATTTATTTCAAATCCTTTAATCAGAAATATTGTCGGACAGATAAAGTCAACAATTGATATGAGAGAGCTTATGGATGAGGGCAAGATTTTAATAGCTGATATTTCTAAAGGAAGAGTGGGGGAGGATAACTCTAGATTACTTGGAGCTCTTTTGATAACCAAGCTGCAATTGGCTGCTATGTCCAGGGTTGATATTCCAGAAGAGAAAAGAAACGATTTTTATTTATACGTAGATGAGTTTCAGAACTTTGCTACCAAGTCCTTCGTTAATATACTTTCTGAGGCTAGAAAATATAGATTGTGTTTAATTTTGGCCAACCAATATATTTCCCAATTAGAGGAAATGACCCCTACGGGAAGAAGTAGTGATGTGAGAGATGCTATCTTTGGTAATGTGGGGACCCTCATCTCTTTTAGGGTGGGGGCGGAAGACGCAGAGTATCTGGAGAAAGAATTTATTCCTGAATTTACCATTGAAGATTTGGTTAATTTAGATAAATATAATATTTATTTGAAACTTATGATTGATGGGGTTGCGGGTCGTCCCTTTTCTGCTGTAACATTACCTCCTTTATCCCAACAAGAAGAATCTAATCGAGAAAAGATAATTAAAGTTTCAAGAGAAAGATATGCATTCAAAAGAGAAAAAATAGAAGAGAAAATAGAACGTTGGACAGGATTTTTAAAAGAAGCTGAAATATCAGAATCTTCATCCAAGCTTTACGATATTACATGTTCAAAGTGTGGGAAACAAGCTAAAGTTCCTTTTGAACCAACTCCTGGGAAACCAGTTTACTGCAAATCATGCTTCAAGAAAGTTAAGGAAGGGGAGAAAAAAGAGAAAAAAACAGAAGAGAAGCCCAAAAAAGAAGATAATAAACAGAAAAGACCCTTTGTTTCTTTGAAAGATGCTTTGGAGAAAAGAACTGTTTCTTTTTCTTCTGGTAAGTCAGATTCTAAAGATAAAAAAGAGAAAAGAAAAAAAGTTAACAAAGAAGAACTGAGAGAAGTTTTGAAAAAATCCCTTAAGAGAAAATCAAAACCCGAGAAAGAAGAAGAAAAGAAGAAATCTTCCAAAAAGAAAAATAATTCTAAAAAAGGAAAAATTAATCCAGGTCAGACAATAATACTTTAAAATCCCTATTTTTTTAAATAATTCTTGGCATGAAAACTATTCGAGATTTTAATTTATCAGGTAAAAGAGTTTTAGTAAGAACAGACTTTAATGTTCCCCTAGATGATAAGGGGAATATTTTAGATGATTTTAGGATTGAGAGAACTATTCCCACAATTGAATATTTGATTGAAAAAGAAGCAAAAGTAATTCTTATGCATCATTTGGGAAGCCCTGAAGGAAAAGTTGTTCCTAATTTAAAGGTAGATAAAATACAGGAAAAGCTAACAGAGTATTTAGATCTTTCTGTAATTAAAGCACCAGATTGTGTAGGAGAAGGAATAGAAAAACACACAAAAGAAATGATGACAGGGGAAATTTTACTTCTTGAGAATCTAAAGTTTCGCAGAGAAGAAATAGCAGGGGATTTAAAATTTGCTAAGAAATTATCTAGATTAGGAGATATTTATATCAATGATGCTTTTGGAACCTGTCATAGAAATTATGCTTCTATTGTGGGTGTTCCTCTCTATTTACCTTCTGGTATTGGTTTTTTAGTTAAAGAAGAGATAAAGAATTTAAAGAAGATAAGAGAAAACCCTAAAAAACCATTAGTGGCTGTAATTGGCGGCAAGAAAGTTGAAAGTAAGACAAAAGTTATAAATGACTTCCTGGGAATGTCAGCTCTTGTGTTGGTGGGGGATTTAATCGAAAAAGAAATAAAAGAAAAAAATATTCCTATTTTTGATCCCCAGAAATTAATTTCTCCCGTTGATTCCATAGAGAAAAACCTAGATATTGGCCCAGAAACAATTAAACTCTTTGAAAAGAAAATTAAAAAAGCTAAAACTGTTTTTTGGGCAGGTCCATTAGGGAAGATAGAGAAAGAGAAGTATTCTAAGGGAACTTTGAAGATAGCCCAAGCTATTATTGAAAGTGGTGCTTTTTCTGTGGTGGGTGGTGGTGATACAGTTGAGTTTTTAAACAAAAAAGGATTAAGTTCCAAATTTAATCATGTTTCAACTGGTGGGGGAGCTATGCTCACTTTTTTAGCTGAAGGAAAGTTAGTAGGAATTGAAGTTTTAAAGAAATAATTTTTATTCAAAAAATGCCAAAACAAATTAAAAATCTTAAAAAGACAGCTAAGCGTATAAAAAAGGCGACAGAAAATGGAGAAAAAATCATTATTTACGGCGATGCTGATTTAGATGGAATTTCCTCCATTGTAATTTTAAAAGAAGCAATTAACAATTTGAACGGAAAGAATATATCTTTTTATATCCCTGACAGAGAAAATGAGGGTTATGGAATAAATAAAAAAGCCTTAAATTACTTAAAAAACGAAGCTCCGGCTTTACTTATTGGTTTAGATCTTGGCATAAGTAATTTTAAAGAGATTAAGAAAGCAAATAAATTGGGTTTTGAAGTGATAATAATAGATCATCATGAGACATTAGATAAGTTGCCCGAAGCCTCCATTATTGTTGATCCCAAACAAAAAGGAGATGAATACCCTTTAAAGGAACTTGCTACTTGTGGAATAGTATTCTGGCTTTCAAAGAAGCTTTTAGGAGATAACCTATCTGAAAGTTTAGAGAAAAGCTTTTTGGAACTTGTTGCTTTGGGGACTTTAGCTGATATGATGCCAGAAAAAGAAGACAATAAAGAATTTATTAAAAAAGGCTTAATATCATTGGAAAATACTTTACGGCCAGGATTGAAGGTGTTTTTTGATACTTATCTTAAAAAGACCTATCAACAAAGAGGTATTCGAGATATGGCTTGGGGGATAATTTCTGCTTTGAATGCAGGTAAGAACCAAGATCATCTACATGAAACTTTTTTCCTTTTGACTTCTTCTTCCTTTGAGGAATCAGAGGAGATAGCAGAGAACCTTTTGGAAAGAAAGAAACAAAGAAGAATGAGTATAAATGAGGTAATTGAGGAGGTGAAAAAGAGAATTGCTAATAAGATTGATAAACCAATTATTTTTGAAGGAGATCCTTCCTGGGAACTTAATTGGGCGGGTGCCGCTGCTTCAGAATTATGTAACAATTACAAAAAACCTGTTTTTATTTACAAAAAAGGAAAAGAAAAGAGCCGGGGTGGGGTGAGAGTTCCCAAGGGCGTGAATTCTGTTGAGGCAATGAAAACTTGTTCTTCTCTTCTAATAACTTATGGAGGACATCCTCAAGCGTCCGGTTTTACCTTAAAAAACGAGAACTTGGAAGATTTTAAAAAATGTTTAATTGAATATTTTAAAAAATGACGGAAAAAGTACCCAAAAAGATAATTTTATACATTGATGGTGGAGCAAGGGGGAATCCCGGGCCTTCTGCTCTGGGGGCTATTTTCTTAAATGAAAAGAAAGAAATTATTAAAAAATATTCTGAGTATCTTGGTGATGAACTAACAAATAATCAGGCAGAATATGAGGCTTTAATTTTTTCTTTCAAAAAGATAAAAGCTCTTTTCGGTAAAAAGAAAATAAAAAATATAGAGCTTGAGGTAAATTCTGATTCTGAGCTTTTAATCAAACAAATGAAAGGTGAATACAAAATTAAAGAACCTAAGATTCAATCTTTGTTTTTGAGGGCCTGGAATTTAAAATTAGATTTTAAGAAAGTAAAATTTAAGTTAGTTCCCCGCCAGGAAAACAAAACCGCTGATAAGCTGGTTAATCAGGCTCTTGATAACAAAGACAAAGAACAAAAACTGTTATAAAAAAAGAGACCCAACAAAAGTTGAGTTTCTTTTTTGACCCAGCAAGCCTGTAAGCCGAATTCTGTGATCTGATTATAGTACCAGATTGATGATTATTTATCTGAGGCCGAGATTACTCTCTGGCCTTAAGCGAACTACTTTTTCCAATAGTTCAACACTCTCAGTTGAACTTTTTGGTTTGTTCTTGCATCCAACAAGGATTTAGCCGTTTCACTTCAGAGATTACTCCCTGAACTCATCCCGTACTGAATACTGGATGTCCATACCCCTTTCGGGCTGGACGTCTCTGTTCGCACCTCTAGCTTTTGTTTAAGCCGACGGGCGTTACCCGCTATCTTTTAGAGTCGCTCAGAGCGACAATGGATGTTCGGACTTTCCTCTCTTACATAAATAGCAAGAGCAACCATCTGACTTGCTAGGCCATTTTTATTGTAGCAAAAAATATCTTTTTTGTCAATTTTTAACTTTGTCAAAGCAGAGGATTTAGATTAAAATACTAAATAGCTTTTAATTTTTAGATTAATGTTTAAAAATATCCTTAATCATCAAACTAAGACCGTTACTTTTGCTGCGGGAATTTTAGGAATATCTACTTTAGTTAATGGTTTTTTTGCTCTTCTCAGAGATAGGCTTTTGGCTTCTCAATTTGGGGCGGGTGAAACCTTAGATATTTATTTTGCTGCTTTTCGTATTCCAGATTTTATTTATGCTGTTTTAATTGCAGGAGGAATAATTTCTGTTTTTTTGCCGGTGTTTTCTGAGTTCTTTGTGGAAGATGAAGAAAAAGGGTGGGAGTTTGCAAATAAAGTTCTTAACTTTTTTTTGGTTCTTTTGATTTTTGTTTGTTCTCTTTTAATGATTTTTTCTCCTCTTTTGATTGATTTGGTTGCTCCTGGATTTTCAGAAGAAAACAAAAGAGTGACTGTTTCTTTAACTAGAATAATGCTCTTGAGTCCTTTCTTTTTTGTTCTTTCTTCCATCTTTTCTGGTATTTTACATTATTTTAATCGTTTTTTAATTTATTCTTTAGCTCCTATCTTGTATACTCTTGGAATAATTACTGGAATCTTGTTTTTTGTGCCTGTTTGGGGAATTTGGGGTCTTGGGCTCGGTGTAATTTTGGGTGCTTTTTTGCATCTTATTGTACAGATTCCTTCTGCTGTTGGGGTGGGTTTTCATTACAAACCTATCTTTGATTTTAAATCTCCCGGCCTGTGGAGAATTTTTAAATTAATGATTCCAAGAACAATTGGGGCCGCAGCAAGACACATAAATTTAATTGTTATAACGGCTGTTGCTTCAACTTTAATTTCAGGCAGTATTGCTATTTTTACTTTTTCAAATAATATTCAGAAATTTCCAGTTGGTTTGATTGGTGTCTCTTTTGCTGCTGCTATTTTCCCGGCTTTGAGCAAGACATATTCTCAAGGAAAAAGAAAAGAGTTTATTGAGAGTTTTTTCTCTGTTTTCCGTCAAATTCTTTTTTTAATAATCCCTGTTTCTTTTTTTGTTTTCCTTTTTAGGGCTCATTTGGTCAGGTTGATTTTGGGGGCTGGTGAGTTTGGTTGGCTAGATACTAGATTAACTGCTGCTTGCTTGGGATTGTTTTCTTTTGGTATTTTTGCTTTCTGTTTCGTCCCTTTGTTGACGAGAGCGTTTCACGCTTTACAAGACACTAAAACTCCTGTTTTTGTGGCTATAATTTCCATAATCTTTAATGTCTTTTTAATTTTCTTGTTTATTTGGTTACTTGGTTTTCCTAATATTTTCCGGGCCTTGATTAAAAACTCTCTTGATCTTGGAGGAATAGAAAATATTCAAGTTGTTGCCCTTCCTTTATCTTTTTCTTTGTCTGGGTTATTGAATTTTGTTTTATTGGGTTCTTTCTTTTGGATGAAAATAAAAAGACCGGGGTCTAAAACAACCCGTCTTTTGGATAAAGAGAAAAAGAAAATTTATAATTCTTTGAGAAGAATTTTAATTGGTAGTGGTCTAATGATAATTTTCTCTTATTTTACCCTTCAAATCACAGTTTATTTTGTGAACCAAAGAACCTTTCTGGGAGTCTTTTATCAAACAACGCTAGCCACGATAATGGGTGTTTTGGTTTACCTTACTGTAACTTATCTTTTGGGATCTCCTGAGCTTAAGACAATAAAAGGATCAATTTTGAAACAATTTAAGGGATAAGAAGTTTTTTGGGAAATCGAATTGATAATGTAGAAAAAATTGCTAAGATTAAAACAGAGGAGCAAGAGTCCAAGCTAACATTCCCAAAACAACCAAAGAGACCAAAAAAATCCATACCATTTTGAATATTTTTCTTTGTTTGTCTTTTAACATATATTTTAAATATTTTGTTTTATGATAACAAAATTCAGAAAAAGAAAAAAGGATAATTTTTGGAAAGAGGTTTTTTTGCCTGCTGTTTTGGGTTTGTTGGTTGTGGTGATAATAGGATTTTTAATTTTCAAAAGCTTGGAGGTTCATCAGAGAAGAATTCAACTTGTTTCCCGGCTTGAATCTTTAAAAGAAAGGATTGAGGAACTTGAGAGAAAAAAAGATATTTTGCAAGTAGGCATATCTCAAGCAGAAAAAGAAGAGTATATTGAAAAAATTGCCAAAGAAGAATTAAATTTACAAAAAGAAGGGGAGAAAGCGGTTGGCTTTATATTACCCGAAGAAAAAAGAGAAGATAGAAAAAGAGAAGAAAACTTTTGGTTTTCTGAAAAAGGGTTAATGTTTTTGTTAAGTATAGTTGTTGTCTTTTCTGTTACAATCGGATTGTTCTCTTATTGTGTTTTCAAAAAGAAAAAAAGTTAAATCTTAGGCGGGATTAGTATAGTGGTTAGTACGCGACCTTCCCAAGGTCGAGGCGCCGGTTCGATTCCGGTATCCCGCTCAACTGAAAAACAAGATGGCTTTTTGAGAGCTAATTCGTGAGTGGTGCTGTACGCCGCCCACGAAAAAGTCGGAAAAATTCCTGAAAGTTAAATTGTGGAGCCGGGAGTGAGAATTGAACTCACAACCTAACGCTTACGAAGCGCTCGCTCTACCATTGAGCTACCCCGGCTTATCTAAAAAATATTTTATCAATAATTCGTCTAAAATACAATTTCTGCTTGTCAAAAAAGATAAACTTTATTAAAATTAAAAAAGATAATTATGATCTCACAAAAAAGACCAAACGCAGGAATAGGAGTAATGATTTTAAGAAATAATAAAGTTCTTTTGGGGAAAAGACACAAAGACCCCAAAAAAGCAGATTCTGAACTTCACGGTGAAGGAACTTGGACAATGCCAGGAGGAAAGCTTGAGTTTGGAGAAAGTTTCAAAGAAACAGCCAAAAGAGAGGTTTTTGAAGAAACGGGTATTGAAATAAAAGAGGATAATTTAAGGGTAATAAGTGTAACAAACGATATAGCACAAGACGCTCATTTTGTAACTGTAGGGCTTTTTTGTGAAAAGTTTAAAGGAGAACCTGAGGTAAAAGAACCAGACGAGATAACAGAATGGAGATGGTTTTCTTTAAATAAATTACCAGATCTTGTTTTCCCGCCTAGCAAAAAAATCTTAAAGAACTATTCAGAAAAAGTTTTCTATAAATATTAATAAAAAAAGAACATTTTAAAAACCGCCAAAAAATTTGGGCGGTTTTCAGTTGAGTATATTTATGACTTCGCTTGAACTTACTCTATCAGAAATGCCCAAAAAAGCCAATACCCGCCACAGAAGACGGGGCGGGTAGAAAAGACCCGTCGGCTCGCAGGCAAAAAATTTCCTCTCCTAAAATTTACCCAGTAGGGAAACTAAGTTTCTCTTTTGAGGTACCCCCATTTTTTACTTGCTCGCTGAAAAGAAAAAATTTTAGTATAATAATATAAAAATAGGAAGAATAAAAAATTTTGAATATGAATCAAAAAATTTTAATCATTTTAATAGCGATAGTTATTTTGAGTATAGGTGGGTTTTTTGTGTGGAAAAATATTTCTGTCCCGGAAAAAGACAGGCTATTCAAAAATATTCCACATACACTTATAAACGAAATTTGCTTGAAAATTTCCCAGCCCGATGATACTCGTTATTGTTTAGCGGTAGCTAATAAAGATGTCGGTTTTTGTGATAATTTAGATGAGCCAGAGCAAAAGAAACTGTGTCAAGGGATGGCCGCGAGAAACATATCTTACTGCCGGGAAATTCAAGAGCCGGGGCCCAAAAAGATGTGTTATTACGAGTTGAGTTTTCTCACCGGCGAATTTTATTACTGCGACGAAATGGAAAATCCGAATGATTGTTATTTCGCTTTTATTCATCGCCTGCATTGGGAATCCCGTGCGGACGAAATAAAAGCTGAATATTGCGAAAAAATTAATGATGATACAACAGAAGGAAAGATTTTTAAAAATTGCTGTCTGTCTTTCAGAGAACAAAATCCATCTTTATGTCAGGAGAATAGATTTTGCCTTTCGTTTTTTAAACAGCCATTATCATTTTGTGATACTCCTTTTGAAGCTCCAGAAGGTTTCATAAAATATAAAGATGATTGCTTGGTAGATAGAGCCTTGAGTGAAAAGAATTCTAATATTTGCGCAGGAATCAAGGAAGAAGAATTGCGGGATTTGTGCTATGGCAATTTTTCAACACACATCTCCCCGGATATTTCTCTTTGTGGAAAAATTGCAGACCCAATGAGACAAAACATGTGCTATGCGGAATATGCCTTTCATCTTGCTCAAGAAGAGTCAATTACTCAAAGAGAACCAATTATTCAAGAAGAACCAGCAGAAAAAACAGTCGATGAAAAAGAAGTTATCGAGAAAGAATCAAAACCTGAAGGACCAAAAACGGACGAATTAACTGACCAAGAACAAGAAGCAGGAGAGCCAGAAGAAGAACAACCAAAAACCCCCTTGTCTTATCACATAAAAGATCCGCCTTATTATAGAGAGGATGGTTTTTGCTGGGGAGCCAGCGCCATAATACTAATGATGTATGAAGGATTTTTAGAAGATGAAATTCAAGTATTTCGGACAATTTTAAAAAGCGGACCCGGCGGACCGCCGGATATGTTTAGGGGATTTAGAGAATTTGGGGTGATAGACAGAGTTAGAATTGCCTACTCAAAGAACTATAATAAGCAATTTGCCGATTTTTATAATCAGCAAATTTTAGTGAGACCTGAAGAGCAAGTGATTCTTTTAGACAATCAAACTGATGCCTTAAACAGGTTAAGGGAATTAATTTCTTCAGATATTTTGGTGATAATAATGGGGCACCACGGGAATCATTATATGGTTGTTACCGGTTACGACGAAGATTATATCTATATAAGTGATCCCGGCATTGACGAAGTATTTTTGCAGAAAGTTGATTACCAGAGTGAGTATCAGGAAAAAATAAAAATGTCAGTAGAAAATTTCTTTGAGCAGTGGAATATATCGGATTTTGAGGGCGGAGGGATTGGCTTTCCCGGCAACTACGGAATGATTTGGATAGAGAAATAAAAATATGGACCCAAAAATCATTACCTCCCATCATCTATTGTTGCGTTCATAATACAGGACAAAGATTTTCGCCAACCCTTTCCCTATCAGGAGAGACACAAATATCTCCAGGAGTCCATTCATATTTTATTTCCTCATTTATAGTGTGTTTACAGCAAACTGGCACTTTTTTCATAATCTCACTACAAGATTCTTTGTCATATACTCCTTGACTTGCGCATTCTTTAGGAACACCTTCGGTTATGACATCATCTTCTTCATTTATTGCGTCTCCTAATGCAAGACAAAAATCATTATAAACTACTATTCCCGCTACACTTTCTGGATCCAAACAAACATCTTCAGAATCCCAGTGATATATTTCTTTCCCATTTATTATTTTTTTACAACAAATAGATCCATCTCCATCACCTCCATTATCGCTATCAACTGGTCCTTTATCAATAGTCATATCTTTTGTTACAACATCAGTTTCTCCCTTCTCATCACCAGCCACCGTATCTTCTGGGGAATCACCACTTGTTCCAGGAGCTAATCCTTCTTCCTCTCCGGGACCTGTTCCAGGAGCATAAGTTCTTTCTAGAGCTCGCTGAATACTCCCTTGTGCCCGTGACGGAACTTTATCCTCTATATCACGTAAAACATCGCGATGATACGAGGTGGCCCGTTCTACTAATTCCTCAGTCGCTGTCTCGCCGGCTTGAAGTCCCTCTGCAAGCGTGGAAATCTCCTTGCCAAACTCGGCATATTTCTCATACTCTCCTAATGCTTCCTCTACCTCCTCTGCTTCAACTTCATCGTCTCCGCTACGGCCGGCTCGCGCTTGAGCGGCGTTCAACCTGCCTTCAGCCGCCCGGGCGAATATGTCAACAGACGCTTCAGGGTCTTGTTGAGCTATACCACGCAGTGCTTCAAGTTGGCCGGAAATTGATCTTTCTTTTGTTGCGCGCACCGACTCTTTTGCTTGCTCCGGTACTTTGTTTAACACCTCGTCCAAAACAGAAAGGTGTTTTGTGGTTGCGTTGGCAACTTGCGCTTTCAGATCAAAGTTGGCGGTACGCTCCGTGCGTTCTTTCGCTTTGGTGTATTGCTCTTCGTAGCGCGCAATTGCGACTTGCACGCGCTCATCGCCTTGTGTCGCAAGAGCTTCCGCTTCGGCAAGGCGCTTTTCTGCAAGCCCAAGGTAACGTTCTGCCTTGGCGCTATTGCCGAATGTAAAGAAGGTACCTATATTCTCAAAAAAACTTTTTATGAAATAGAACGGGTTTCCGGGAAGCATGCCGGGATCCGGCAAATCACTTGTTTGCGCTCGAGCTGCGCCGGAGAATACAAGAACCCCAAGTATAGCTATTGTGATAATTTTTTTATTCATAACTCTTGTTTAATTACTTATTACTTTTATATGGCTCGACCTTTATTGTTATACTACATGATTACCCACGCTTTTATTATAACCGTTGTCGCCTCCCACAAGAATCATTTTATCAACTCATCCACAAAAACTTTTAATGCTCTTGCAATACTTCACAAAGTTTTAATGATCATATTTTTATATTATTATACTAAAATTTTTTCTTTTCAGCGAGCAAGTAAAAAATGGGGGTACCTCAAAAGAGAAACTTAGTTTCCCTACTGGGTAAATTTTAGGAGAGGAAATTTTTTGCCTGCGAGCCGACGGGTCTTTTCTACCCGCCCCGTCTTCTGTGGCGGGTATTGGCTTTTTAGACATTTCTGATAGAGTAAGCTCGAGCGAAGTCATAAATATACTCAAAATATTTTTAAACCATTTGACAGAATCTTATTTTAGATTATACTGGGTATTGAACATTTTTAGGGATGTCTCGCTTTCGGATAAGTTAAATTTGGGAGTGGGTCGATAAATTAGAAAATTTTTATCTTACAAAATTTGTAGAAAAAATGTCAAAAAAACTTTACGTAGGAAATCTTTCTTATGATACCACCGAAGATTCTCTTGAAAAGTATTTTTCTGAAGTTGGCAAAGTGGAAGCTGTGAACATTATCACTTTCAGAGACTCAGGAAAATCAAAGGGATTCGGTTTTGTGGAAATGTCCTCAGAAGACGAGGCTAAAAAAGCAATTGAGATGTTTAACGAAAAAGATTTTGAGGGTAGAACCCTTAAAGTCAATGAAGCAAGACCAAAAGAGTAATTAAGAAAAGATTCTAAGATTAAAAACAAAGAGCCCTTTTTGGGCTTTTTGTTTTTTAAATGTGATATAATTTGATAAGAGATTGGGAACAAACAGAAGAAATCTTTTTTGAGATTTTCTTTATTTTCTGAAAAAAATATGCTAAATTTAATTAAGTTATGTCAGGATTAAATGAGAAAATTGAAGAGTTAAAAAATAAAATCCTCGTTCTCGAGGACTGTCTTTGATATCGAAAAAAAAGAAAAAGAAATGGAAAAACTAGAGAAAGAAACTATTCAGCCTGATTTTTGGAAAAACACAGAGAAAGCATCAGAAATCAGCCAAAGATTAGCTGACCTAAAAGAAGAAACAGAAAAGATTAAGAAGTTTAAAAAAGGAATAGAGGACCTAAAAGAGCTGGAAAGTTTGGCTGAAGAAGACAAGAAGATATTAGAGGAGATAGAAAAAAGACGCAGTAATCTAGAGAAAGAAGTTAAAGAAGAGGAATTTAAGGTCTATTTGGGCGGAAAATATGACAAAAGAGATGTCATCTTGCAGATAGTTGCTGGGGCTGGCGGCATTGATGCTGAAGATTGGGTGACCATGCTTCAGAGAATGTATCAAAGGTATTGTGAAAGAAAAGGATGGGGAATAAATGTCTTAGATAAGTCCTTTGGTGAAGGAGGGGGTCCCAAAGGAAGAATTGGCACAAAATCTGTTACTTTGGAGATAAGAGGTGGTTATGTTTTTGGTTTGTTGAAAAGGGAAAGTGGAATTCACAGAATAGTTAGAATTTCACCCTTTTCTGCAAAATCTCTTCGCCATACCTCTTTTGCTTCGGTTGAGGTTCTGCCCAAAATGGGGAAAATAGACAAAGAGGAGATTGAAGTTAAATCAGAAGACTTGAGAATAGATACTTTCAGGGCCTCAGGTCCCGGTGGTCAGTATGTTAACAAGAGAGAATCAGCCATAAGAATTACTCATTTACCGACCAAAACTACAGTCTCCTGTCAGTCAGAAAGATTACAGGGAGAGAACAAGAGAAAAGCAATGGAGGTTTTGTACTCAAAACTTTATCAATTGAAAAAAAAGAAAAAAGAAAAAGAACTTGAAAAAATTAAAGGAAAGGAAGTTTCTGTGAGTTGGGGAAATCAAATTAGATCTTATGTCTTACACCCCTACCAGCAAGTTAAAGATCAGAGAACAGAAGTTGAAACATCACGGGTAGATGATGTTTTAGATGGTGATTTGGATAAATTTATCAAAGCCGAGATAAAACTTAATTCAAACCAGGAAAACTTAAATGATTAAATTCAAAAACGTAACTAAAATCTACAAACCAGATATTATTGCCTTGGAGAATGTCTCTTTTAAAATCAACGAGGGGGAGTTTGTTTCTATTGTAGGAAGGTCAGGGGCTGGGAAAACAACTTTAGTCAGGTTACTTCTGGTTTTGGAAAAACCGAACTTGGGCGAAGTTTTTTACAAAGACATGAATGTTCACAACCTTAAGCCCTCAAAGATTTCCAATCTTAGAAGAAAAATTGGTGTAGCTTATCAAGATTATCGGCTTATGGGAAGTAAAACTATTTTTGAGAATATAAGTTATATTTTAAAAGTTAAAGGAATGAAGGGAGGGGAGATAAAAAAAGATGTATCTAAGATTTTAGAATTTACTGGATTGGAAAAAAGAGCTGAAAGCTTTCCCGATCAACTTTCGGGTGGTGAACAACAGAGAGTTGTTATAGCAAGGGCCTTGGTTAATGATCCTGAGGTTATAATAGCTGATGAGCCAACCGGAAATCTTGACCCTTATAACACTTATGATGTCATTTCTCTTTTGAAGGAAGTTAACCAGGAAGGTAAAACCGTTATTTTATTAACTCATGACAAGGAAATAATTAACAACCTTAAAAGGAGGGTAATTACCCTAGAAGATGGTAAAATAATAAGAGACGATAAAGAAGGAGAATTTATTATTTAAATTTAATTTCTATGATTACTTATTTAAAAAGAATCTTTAAATTTGCCTGGACTGATTTTTCAAGAAACTGGGCCTCTAACTTGGTTGCTATTTTCATTATGGTTCTTGTTATTTCTTCAATAAGTTCTCTTTTCATTTTTCAGGGATTGGGTCAGTTCTTAATATCTAAGATTCAAGGAAGGATTGATATCTCCGTTTATTTTAGAGAAGAAGTAACAGAAAGCGAAGTTTTAAACGTGAAAGAGGAACTTTCAGGTAATTCTTCTGGTATTGAAGAAATAAAATATACTTCAAAAACAGAAGCCCTTGAGAATTTTATTGAAAAACACAAAGATAATCCAGTTTTTATGACGGCTTTGCAGGAAGTTGGGAGCAATCCTTTTTTAGCCTCTTTGGAAATTAAGACAGAGAGCCCTGACCAATATGAGAAAGTGTCCGACTTCTTAACTCAAGAGAGATTTTCTGGTTTAGTTGAAAAAATAGATTATTTTCAGCGAAAACCTTTAATTAAAAAAATATCTTCAACTATTTCTGATGTTAAAAAGATTGGTATCGGTCTGAGTGTTATTTTAGCTATGATTGCTGTTTTGGTTATTTTCAACGCAATAAAGTTGACAGTTTACAGTTCAAAAGAGGAAATAAATACAATGAAAATGGTAGGAGCTTCAGATGGTTTTGTAAGAGGCCCCTTTATTATCCAGGGGGCGCTTTATGGACTTTTAGCTTGTTTAATTTCTCTTTTGATTTTAAGTTCTGTTTTTTACTTGTCAGCTTCAAGAATGGAGAGTTTGTTGCTCGGATTTAACCTATTTGATTATTTTGTGAATAATATTTGGATTTTAATAGGGCTTCAACTAGTTTTTGGGGTTGGGCTTGGCGTAGCTTCGAGTTTGGTAGTTACCCACAAACATTTGAAAGTTTAATTATGCGGGGTGGTGCAATGGTAGTATTTTTAGAAAAATTATACTATAATCAGTGAATGGTTAGATGTAAGCTTTGTGGTAAAAATTTTAAAATTATAACAAATACCTATCTTAAATCTGCTCATAACTATACCCTTAAAGATTACATTAAAAAATTTGGTCCGAAGAGACTAATTCTAGTGTTGCGAAGACTTCGAAGAGCCTAAAAGAGAAAAAAATTGATAATTTTGCAGAATGGAGAAAGAAAGCAAGAAAGAAGAGATTGATTCCTAATTATTCACCCCTAAAAAAGAGTAAAAAATTAGCATTTTTAATTGGTTTGATATTAGGGGATGGACATTTAGGTAGATGTTCACGCACAGAAGTATTGTTAATTACTTTGGGAACCGATAAACCATTGTTGTGGCATTATACTGTAAAGATTATTAAAGATATTTTTAGGAAGAAACCAACGGTAATTGAACGGAAGAAATATGCGCGTGTAGATATAAAAATTTATTAAAAATATTTAAGCAAAAGAATGAAAATTCCAATTGGAAGCCTAAAAGACCTGGATATAAAGATTCCGCGATGGATTTTAAAAACAAACAGTATCTTAAAAGATATCTTAGAGGATTATATGAAGCAGAAGGAAGTTTCTGTGTTTATAAACCCACCCACACTTATAAATTTATCTTTAGTAATAGAAACAAATCATTACTTAGGAATGTTTATCGGGGATTAAAAATTTTAGGATTTCACTCTCATAAAAGTAAATATAAAATTCAAATTTCAAGAAAAGAAGAAGCCTATAAAGTCAAAAACTTGTTGAAATTTAGACAGTATTAGTTTTGGAGGGTCGTCTAATTGGGTAGGACAGATGCCCCTGGAGCATCGAATCCAGGTTCGAGTCCTGGCCCTCCAGCAAAATTTAACAAAGAATTAATAAGAAGCTCAAGAATTACTTTCTTGGGTTTTTGTGTTTCGCCTTGGAGTAGAATCTACCTACATGACACGTGTCAAATCATTTAACTACCTGACCGAAACATGATTTGACTCTGTGATTAAAGATCTGACCGAATCAGGTTTTA
>CAYZYK010000010.1:0-26014 GCA_964482615.1 uncultured Candidatus Saccharibacteria bacterium | reverse complement strand
GGGGATTTTTTTATGGTGGCAGAGGAATAAAGGGGGGAAACAAGATGTTTATAAATATGTTAAACCAGGGAGCTATATTATCAAAGATACTTCCGAGGGCAAAATAGTAGAGAACCCGAAATCTGGTCTAAGAATAAAAGTATCTAAAGATTGGGAAGTAGGGCTAATTGACCTTGGAAACGAAGATTCAATATGGTTTTTAAGTCCTAGTAGTGAGGTTTCTGAAGAAGAACGCTTGTTAAATGGAGCCCGGGTATGGGTTAATATACTTGATGGCAGCAACGAAGATACCATAGTGGCATCGGAATTAAAACAAATCCAAAATACTATAGATTCTATTTTAGAAGAATCGGGGGAAAACCAAGAAACAAAATATAAAATTCAAGAGGTGAGTGGATTAAATGCCTTGAAAGAGTCCTATATTACTAAGTCCTCTAACCGGGAGATAGTACACATTTCGGTAAAACTCCCGCTTACAGATAAATTATATAAGTTTCGAGGAACGATTACTCCCAATGAAGAGAGTTTGATTTCTGAGTTTGATGAATTTTTAGAAGGTATAGAGATTAAATAATTTTTAAAAAGATGGTTAAAAAACGACTCGTTTTTATTGGTTTTGGATTAACGGTTTTGTTATCGGTTTTTCCATTCTTTTTTGTTTTGGCGAACTTAGAATAAAGTTAAAAATTAATTCCTGCCCTGAAATTTCTAAATCCTTAAAACCTTGAAATTTCTAAATCCCCTTGACAATGATAAAATTAAAGTTGACCCGATAAATTTTAAAAGTTAAACTAATTTAATGTCAAAGAAAAAGAAAAAACCTTCTCATAAGAAGATCTTCTCAAAGAAAGTTAATCCACAAACAAAGATAAGGGTGATTGGGATTGGGGGTGGGGGAGTGTCTGTAGTCTCTGAGATAGGTTCTTCTTTATCAAAAGGAAGCTTTATTGTGGCAGATACTGACCAGAAATTTCTTAAGAAGAAGAACAAAAAAGGAATCAGGGCTTTTAATTTTGGTAAAAAATCAACAGGTGGTTTAGGAACAGGGATGGACCCTGAATTAGCCAAAGAAGCAGCTGAAGAAGAAAAAGAAAGAATCTCTAAAATTTTTAAAGATCAAGACATTGTTATTTTAATATCTTCTCTTGGTGGGGGGGCTGGTTCTGGGGCAGCTCCTGTTTTTGCTAATTTGGCTCAAAAAGAAGGAGCTATTACTTTGGGGATTTTTACTTTACCTTTCAGTTTTGAGGGAAAAAGAAAGCGTAATATAGCTAAAAAAGCCTTGAAATCTCTGAAGGGATCTCTTAATGCTTTAATTGTTGTTCCCAACCAGAGAATTTTTAAAATTATTGATGAAGATACTCCGATAGTTAAAGCTTTCTCTGGGGTTAACAAAAACCTTATTGAAAACTTAGAAAGTTTAATTGAAATAATTTCTAAACCGGGAATAATAAATATTGATTTTGCTGATATTAGGACTATTTTGAAAAAGAAAAATAAGTTGGTCTTTTTGAACACCGTTGAGTCTTCGGGTAAAGATAGGGCAGAGGAGATAGTAAAGAAGATTTTTCAAAACCCCTTATCTAAATATGATTTGAAAGCAGAGAAAATACTTTTTAATATTCAGGGCGGATCAGATCTTAAAATGACAGAAGTTGAGAAAATAAGCCAAACTATTGCCGAAGCTAATCCTAGATCAAAAATTATTTTCGGTATTTCAAAAAAGAGAGGTTACAAAAACAAAATTAGGACGACTCTTCTTATTGTAGGAGAAAAAAAGAAAAAAAGAAGAAAGAAAAAAAAGAAGAAAACTACTTTCTCAAAAAAGACAAAAAAGAAGAAAACAAAAAGAAAAACAAAAAAGAAAAATAAATCTTCCAAAAAAAGAAAGACAAAGAAGAAGAGATCAGAAAAAATAAAGAAGAAAACAAAGAAGAAAAGAACCTCTTTAAAAAAGAAAAAGAAAAACACAAAGAAAACCAAAAAGAAAACCACAAAGAAAAAGCGCAGAACAGCCCTAGAAATTAAAAAAGAACAAGAAGAAAGAGAAAAAGAGAAAATAGCTCAAGAAAAACAATGGGAAATACCTGCTTTTTTAAGAAAATTAAAAAAGTAATTCCTGATTATGGAAAGACCTAAAAAACAGGCAAGAAAAATTAAAAAAGCTATTTTACCCGTAGCTGGGTTGGGTACTAGGTTTTTACCCTTGTCTAAGGTTCTGCCAAAAGAACTTCTTCCTGTGGTTGATAAACCAACTATTCAATATATAGTTGAGGGGGTGAGAGATTCAGGGATTTCTAAAGTTATTTTTGTTATCAATTCAAAAGATAAAATTATCCTAGACTATTTCAAAGAATCACAAGAATTAAAAAATATTTTAAAAAAAAGAAAAAAAACTAAGACATTGGAAATGTTAGAAAATTTCCACGAGAAATTTGAAGATATTTCCTTTTCCCATGTTTTACAAAGAAAACCTCTGGGAGATGGACACGCTGTTTTACAAGCAAAAAAAGAGATTAAAAATGAACCAGTAGCTGTTTCTTTTGGAGACGATATTGTAGATGGAGATGATCCCGCCCTGGAACAGTTAATGAGGGTCTTTGAGACCTGCAATTCCCCAGTTATTGCTCTGAAGAGAGTGCCCAGAGAAAGAGTTTCATCTTATGGTGCGGTCAAAGTAGAGAAAATAGCTAATCGTTTGTATAAAATAAAAAAGATAGTTGAAAAACCAGAGCCAGATCAAGCCCCTTCTGACTTGGTAATAGTCGGAAAATATATTCTAACTCCTGAAGTTTTTGATTATCTTAAGAATGCTTCTCCTTCAAAAAGAGGAGAAATAATTTTAGCTGATACTCTGGATAAAATGACAGAAGATGGTAAAATAATTTATGGTTATGAAATTAAAGGAAATTGGTTAGAATGTGGAGATAAATTAAAATGGCTTCGAACTTTCCTTTATTTTGTTTTAAAAGATCCTCGGTTTGGGGAAGATTTAAAAAAGTATTTAAAAGAAATAAAATAACATGAAAAAAGTAACAAACAGCATTTTAAAAAATATTTATAAAAAGAGACCAAAAGACGCCCATAAATATGACTATGGACTTTTGTTAGTTATTGGCGGGTCCCAGTTTTATAGCGGTTCTCCTGCTTTAGCTTCACTTGCTGCTTTTAAAGCTGGAGTAGATATGGTTCATGTTCTAGCTCCAAAAAGAGCAGCTGATATTGTTGCTTCTTTTAGTCCTAATTTGGCAGCCTATCCTTTGAAAGGTGACTGGCTGGACGAAGAAGATTTAGCTGATATTTTAGCCCAGACAAAATCAGCTAAAGCTGTGTCTGATGGAAAAACAGCTGTAGTCATCGGAGGTGGAATAGGAAGGAGCAAAGAAACCCAAAAAGTTATTGTTGATTATCTTTCTCAAATTGACGTTTCTGTTGTAATTGATGCTGATGCTATTCATGCTATAGCTGAGAAATCGCAGATGATTTCTGAAAAGAATTTTTTGATTACTCCTCATAGCTACGAATTTAAAGTTTTAACCGGAAAAGAAGTTAGCGGAAAATCTCAAGAAGAGAAAATAAGGTTAGTTAGAGAAGAAGCTAAACGCTTAAGAACCACAATATTACTTAAAGGAGGGATAGACATAATTTCAGACGGGAAAGAGGTGGTTTTGAATGAACATGGTACTCCTTATATGACTGTTGGTGGTACCGGCGACACCTTGGCAGGAATATGCGGTAGTTTAATGGCTCAAGGGAATAATATTTTTGGAGCAGCTCAAGCTGCTTCCTATATTAACGGCAAGGCGGGAGAACTTGCAGCAGAAAAGAAAAAAGTAGGATTAACAGCAACAGATCTTATTGAATCTATTCCTGAGGTTCTGTTTTGATTTTTGTTGTTTTGTTTAGATTTAAAATATCTCGCGCCTCACTTAAGATGGGTCGTAAGTTTTTTTAACTTTTTTTAAAATGGATTTTAGAGTAAAATAAAAGAAATATGTTATACGACCTAATTATAATTGGGGGTGGTCCTGCTGGTATTACAGCTGGAATTTACGCTGTCAGGAAAAAAGTTAAGACCTTGTTTATTACCAAAGATTTTATAGGTCAGACTGGCGTAACAAAAGAGGTTGAGAACTATCCGGGATTTAAGGAAATCTCAGGAACTGAGTTAATGAAAAGATTTAAAGAACATCTTGATAAGTTTGAAGTTGAAACAAAAACAGGTGAAGTAGTTAAGAGGATAAAGAAAACAAAAGAAGGATTTGAAGTGAAAACAGGAGATGGTGAAACTTTTGAAACAAAAACAGTCATTGTAGCTAGTGGTAGAGATCCTCGGCCCCTTGAGGTTCCGGGAGAAAAAGAATTCATGGGAATGGGTGTTTCATATTGTGTTACCTGTGACGGACCTTTATTTGAGGGAAAAGATGTTGCTGTAATTGGAGGAGGAAATTCTGGATTTGAGGGCGCCCTTGAACTGAGTGAATACTGTCCTAAGGTTTATATCTTAGAGTACAGCTCTGAAATTAAAGCTGATGAGCTTATTCAAGAGAAGGTTGAGAACAAAGATAACATAGAGGTTATAACCAATGCTGACACAAAAGAGATTAAGGGGGATAAATCAGTAAATAAAATAATTTACGAAGATAGAGGAGGTAAAAAAGAAAAAACCTTGGAGATTAAAGGGGTTTTTGTTGAAATAGGTTCTATTCCAGCTACAGCTTTTGTGAAGAGTTTGGTTGAATTTAACAAATGGGATGAAATTAAAATAGATCCTAAAACTTGCGCTACTTCAACTGGTGGCATTTTTGCTGCAGGGGATGTAACAGACATCAGAGATAAACAAATCGTAACTGCTGCTGGTGATGGTGCTAAGGCTGCAATTTCAGTCTATGAATATTTAAGAGATAAAAAATGAAAAAGATTAGAATAAAAAATATTAAAGCAAGACAAATTTTGAATTCAAAAGGATCTTTTGCTGTTGAAGTTGATCTTGAAACAGAAGAAGGTGTTTTTTCAGCTTCAGTTCCTTCGGGTACCTCCAAAGGAAAACAGGAAGCTGAAGAAAAAGAACCAAAAGAGGCAATAAAGAATATTGAAAATATTATTTTTCCTGAACTCAGAGATAAAAGTTTTAGCAGCCAAAAAGAGATAGATAAGACATTAATTGATCTTGATGGAACAGAGAAAAAATCTCATTTGGGGGCTAATGCTATTTTAGCTGTTTCTGTTGCTTTTTGCAGAGCAGCAGCAGCCTTACAGGAAGTTTCTCTTTGGAAACATATTTCTGGGGTTGCCAGAACAAAGCCATCTTTACCAACCCCCGCTATATTACTTGTTGAAGGGGGGATGCATGCTGGAAACGCACTAGATGTTCAGGAATTTATGATAGTTCTTCAAGGTAACAGCTTTGCTGAGAAACTCAAAAAGGGAGTTAAAATTTATCAGATACTTAAAAAGAATTTAAGGGAAAAATATGGTGAGTTCGCAACTAATGTAGGCTATGAGGGTGGTTTTGCTGCTCCGTTTGGTTCCACCCCCGATGCTTTAAATTTTATAACAAAGAGCATTAAGGAAGCACATTACAGCAAAGAGACCAAAGTTATTCTTGATGTTGCAGCAACAAGCTTTTTCTCAGACGGAAACTACAAACTGGAGGGAATAACATTTACCAAAAAAGGTTTTTTCAATTTTTATTCTGATATTATTAAGAAATATTCAATAGTAGCAATAGAAGATCCTTTTGCGGAAGATGATTGGGGAGGATTTCAGGAGATGACCAAAAGGTTCGGTAAAGAGATAACGATTATTGGAGATGATCTTCTGACTACAAACCCAGATAGAATTAAAAAAGCTGTTGATAAGAAATATTGCAATGGTTTAATTGTGAAACCAAATCAGATAGGCACGGTAACAGAAGCAATTGAGGCAGCAAAACTGGGGTTAGATAACAAATGGCAAGTTTTTGTTAAACACAGAAGCGGTGAGACCTGTGATGATTTTATTGCTGATTTTGCAGTAGGTTTAGGAACAGGATGGATAATGACTGGTGCCCCAACAAGAGGAGAAAGAACTTCCAAATACAACAGATTATTAAGAATTGAAGAGGAAATAAACTAAATTAGTTTAATGAAAAAAATTATTCTAACTGTTATAGACGGGCTAGGGGATAGACCAGTTCCTCAATTAAAAAATAGAACTCCTTTGGAGGCAGCTAGTACTCCCAATTTAAATAAATTAACAGAGAGAGGCGTTTGTGGATTATTAGAGCCTGTTTTTACCACGGCTATCCCAACCTCCGAGGAGGGACATTTTGCTTTATTCGGTTATGATCCTGAAAAATACCATATCCAAAGAGGGCTCTTTACAGCAAAAGCTGCTGGAATTGAACTTAAAGAAGGGGATGTTGCTTTTAGAGGTAATTTTTCTACAGTAAAAGATAATCTGGAAATTGTAGATAGAAGAGCAGGAAGGATTAAAGAGACATCCTCCCTTATTGAATCTTTGAGAGGAATGGAGATTGACGGGGTTCGATTTTTAATTGAAAGTGCTGAAGATTACAGGGTTGGGGTTGTTCTTCGCGGGGGAAACCTTAGTAGTAACGTTTCAAACGGTGATCCACATTATTCATCTCTCGGTAAAAAAGCAAAGGAGATTAAACCAGAAGATGATACTTTTGAAGCTAAATTTACTGCAAAAGTTTTGAATAAATTTTTAAAAGAATCCCGTAAGATTTTGAAAAATCACGCTTTAAACCAAAAGAGAAAGAAAAAAGGACTTTTACCAGCTAATTATATTTTATTAAGAGAACCTGCTTCCCTTCAAGAAATTCCAGGATTCAAAGAAAAGTACGGCTTGAAGGCTTGCTGTATTGCTGGTAAATTTCTTTATCAGCAAATTGCTGAAACTTTGGGGATGAAGGTTATTAAGGTTAAAGGTGCAACTGGGTGCTCCGATACAAATTTAAAAGGAAAATTTAAGACAGTTAAAGAAGCTTTGAAAGAATATGATTTTGTTTTTTTGCATATTAAAGCAACAGACAGTTTGGCTGAAGATGGAAAATTTAAAGAAAAAAAAGATTTTATAGAAAAAATTGACAAGAACTTTAGATCTTTTTTGGATTTAAGGAACGTTCTGATTGTAGTAACCGCAGATCATTCTACTTGCTGTGATGTAAAGAGACATTGTAAAGAACCAATTCCCCTTTTAATATCTTCAAGTGAAATAGAGCCAGATGATGTTAAAAAATTCAGTGAGAAAAATTGTAAAGAGGGCAAATTAGGAAAAATTAAACAAACAGAATTAATGTCTAAGATTTTAAACGTTGCAAAAAAGAAGGTCGCATGATAAAATCTAAGATGTTAAGATAAAAATATAAATTAAAAGATATAAAACATGAACAAAAAACTTCTCAAAAATCTAATTCCTTTAGTTGTTGTTTTAGTTGCTGTCTTAATTGCCGGAGCTATTATTTTTGTGCCCAAAACGAATATTGGTCAAAAAAATCAAGTAAACTTAAACCAACAAGAACTTCAACAAATAGCCCAAAAAGCAGTAGATTTTATAAACAACAATTTTCTACAGGGACAACCCCAGGCTTCTTTGGGAGAAGTTAAAGAAGAGCATGATTTAATTAGTTTTAAAGTAAACTATCAGGGACAACAAATAGATTCTTATGTTACCGAAGACGGAGTTCTCTTCTTTCCGCAAGCTTTTAATTTAGAAGAAGGTTTAAATCAACAAGTAGCAGCAGAACAACAACAAGTTCAACAGAAATCTTGCGAAGATATTACAAAAAAAGACGAATCACTTTTAAATGCTTTTGTTGTAAGTCAGTGCCCCTTCGGCTTGCAAATGCAGAGAGTTTTGGCTGAAATTGTTAAAAATATTCCTTCCTTGGAAGAGAATATTAAAGTAAAATATATTGGTTCTATTTTAAATGGAGAAATAACTGCTATGCACGGGACAGAGGAGGCACAAGAAAACTTAAGACAGATTTGTTTAAGGGAAGAAACTGATAAATACTGGAACTATATTAACTGTCACATTAAAGCGGGAGAAGTAGATAAATGTTTAACTGAAGCAGGTGTTGACAAGAATCAATTAAACAATTGTATGGCAGATAACAATAGGGGATTGAAGTATGCCCAAGAGGATTTTGACTTGCAGGCACAGCATAATGTAACCGGATCTCCCACTTTAATATTAAATAATAAAGAAGCTCAGGAGTCTTGGTTTGGGGGAAGAACTGCTGAGGCGGTTAAAACTTTACTCTGTTGTGGATTTGATAATCAGCCTGGAGTTTGTTCTCAAAAACTAGACGAGAATCAAGCCGCAGCAAGTTATTCTGAAGATTATTCTTCAGGAAGCGCTCCTGCTGCCGGGGATTGTTAATACAACTTTTTGTAGTTGAAATAAAAATATAATAAGAGTAAATAACATGGCCAAAAAAGTAAAAATTTATTCAACACCAACTTGTCCTTATTGTGAAACTTTAAAAAGTTATTTAAAGAAACACAACATCGAATTTGAAGATGTCAACGTTGCAGAAGATGAAGAAGCAAGAGCAGAAATGATAGAAAAATCAGAACAGATGGGAGTGCCTGTTTTAGATATTGATGGGGATGTTGTGGTTGGTTTCGATAAACCAAAAATAAAAGAATTGTTAAATATTGAAGAGTAATTTAATCTATGTCAACAAAAGTTGCTATAAATGGTTTTGGTAGAATAGGAAGGGCTGTTTTACGTAAGATTTTAAAAGACCTTCCTGGTTTAGAACCAGTAGCAGTTAATGATCTAACTGATAATGAAACCTTAGCTCATCTTTTTAAATATGATTCCTGTTATGGAATCTACCCAAAAAAAGTAAAGGGAACAGAAGATAGTTTGGTTATTAACGGCAAAATAATTAAATCTTTAGCTGAACCAAAACCAGAGGAACTTCCCTGGGCTGAAATGGGGGTTGAAATTGTTTTGGAGTGTACCGGAGCATTCAGAAAACTAGAAGATGCTAAAAAACATTTAACCGCTGGAGCCAAAAAAGTAATAATTTCAGCTCCATCAAAAAGCGAAGAGATTCCAACTTATCTGCCGGGCGTGAACGAAGAGAAGTTTGATTCAAAAAAAGATGATATTGTAGATATGGGATCTTGCACTACTAATTGTGTTGCACCCGTAATTAAAGTTTTGAACGACGAATTTGGGATAAAAAAAGGTCTTTTTACTACAATTCACAGTTATACTACTTCCCAGAATCTTTTAGATGGACCCCATAAAGACCTTGGTAGAGCTAGGGCTGCTTCTTTAAATATTGTTCCCACAACTACAGGAGCTGCAAATACTGTTGAGAAAGCAATGCCAGAAATCAGGGGAAAGCTAGATGGGGTAGCAATAAGGGTTCCTTCCCCTGTTGTTTCTATCACTGATATAATTTGTGATTTGAAAAAAGAAACTTCTGTTGAAGAAGTAAATAATCTTTTTAAAGAGAAAGCAGGATCAAAAAAATTGAAAGGAATTTTAGGGGTGGAAGAAAAGATACTCGTGTCTACAGATTACAGAGATAATCCTTTGTCTTCTATTGTGGACTTAAATTTCACCAGAGTTAAAAAAAATATGGTTAAAGTTTTATCTTGGTACGACAATGAAGCAGGTTATGGAACTAGATTGGCCGAATTTGCAGATTTTGTAGCAAAAAAGATTTAAGAATTTATTTTTTTGTTTTCTTTTGAGGGTGAAGATTTTCACCTTTTTTCTTTTTAAAGAAGAAGAATCTATAGTATAATAAAACATATGAAAAAAGAAATTCCAATTGAAATATCAGCAAGACATATACATATATCTCAAAAAGATCTTGAGGCGCTTTTTGGTGAAGGATATCAATTAAAGAAAGAAAGTCAACTTACCCAGCCATCTGATTTTGCAGCTGAAGAAAAAGTAACTATTGAAACAGGAGAGAAAAAGATTGATAAAGTAAGAATTGTAGGACCACCCAGAGAAGAAACTCAAGTTGAGCTTTCTTTGACAGATACTATTTCTCTTGGCGTTGATCCGGAGGTGAGGATATCGGGGAATATAGAGGGGACTTCCGGTGTTACTTTAATAGGGCCTGAAGGAAAAGTTGAGCTTAAAAAAGGATTAATTGTTCCCCAAAGGCATATTCATTGTAATTCCAAACAGGCTGATGAGTTTGACTTGAAAGACGGAAGTTTAATTTCAGTTAAAGTTGAAGGAAAAAGAGCTGTTACTTTTCACAATATTAAAGTGAGAGTAGGTGAGGATTATAATCTGTGTTTACATCTTGATACTGATGAAGGCAATGCTTGCGGGATAAAAAAAACAGGAAAGGGAGAAATAATATGATTTTGATTTTAAACTGTGGCAGTCAATCAATAAAGTGGAAGTTTTTTGATAAAGATTTAAAACTTAAAGAAGAGGGCAAAAGAGATATTTTTGATTCTGATAGTTTTGAGAAAATTTTAACTGAAGAGTTAAATAAACTGAAAGAATATAATTTAAAGAAAATTGGGCACCGAGTGGTGCACGGGGGAGAAAAATTTAGAGAACCCTTAAAAATTACGGAGAAATCTTTAAAAGAGCTTGAAAAATTTAATAATCTTGCACCCCTGCATAATCCTTTTAATATTTTGGGAATTAAGACAGTAAATAAGGTTTTTCCCGAAGCTGAACAAGTTGCTGTTTTTGATACAGGGTTCTATATTGATTTACCAAAGAGAGCTTCAACTTACGCTTTGCCAGAAAAATTAAGAGAAGAATATGGTTTTTCTCGTTTTGGTTTTCATGGAATATCTCATGAGTATGCAGCAAGGGAAGGTGCTATGAGAATTAAAAAGCCATTTAGCAGATTAAAAATTATTTCATGTCATTTGGGAGGGGGCGCAAGTATCACGGCTACTTTGAACGGTAAACCTATTGATACTTCTATGGGATTTACGCCCCTGGAGGGATTGGTCATGATGACTAGAACAGGAGATATTGATCCTGGGATTGTACTTGAACTTTGTAAAGAATTGTCAACAGAAAAGGTCAACGAGCTTTTGAACTCTGATTCGGGAATAAAGGGGATTTGTGGAATGGATGACATGAGAGAAGTTTTAAAGAAAGTATCAGAAGGGAACAAGAAAGCTGAATTGTCCTTGGATGTTTTTGTGTACAGGATTAAAAAATATATTGGATCATATTTTGCTGTTTTGGGAGGTTGTGATTTGTTGGTTTTTACGGGAGCTATTGGATCTGGCTCTGCCAAAATAAGAAAAATGGTTTGTGGTGGTCTTAAAATTTTAAAAAACACTAAAATCTTAGCTATTGATACAAATGAAGAATTGGCAATAGCTCAGAAAATTAAGAATGCTTAAAAGATCTCAAAAAAAGATACTTGCTTTTAACGAAGTAGGAAAGAAAGATATTTCTTTAGTTGGAGGTAAAAACGCCTCTCTGGGGGAGATGATTTCTAAACTTTCAAAGAAAGGAGTTAATGTCCCCAATGGTTTTGCTTTTACAACTTCAGCTTACTGGCAATTTTTGGAAGAGAACAAAATAGATAAGAAACTAAAGGATATTTTTGAAGATTTTAAGCCAGAGAGTATAAAAAGCTTGCAGAAAATTGGTAAAAAAGCCAGAACTACCATTTTGGAAGCTAATTTCCCAGAAGATTTAAAAAAAGAAATAATTGAAGCTTATAAAAATTTAAGCAAAAAATATAAAAGTAAAAATGTTGATGTTGCCATTAGATCTTCTGGGGTGGCTGAAGACGCTCCTCAGGATTCTTTTGCTGGACAATTTGAGACCTTTTTGAATGTTTCGGGCAAGGAGGATTTACTCCGAGCAATAAAAAAATGTTTAGCTTCAACTTTTAATGACAGGGTGATCGCTTATCGTCACGAGAAAAACATTTCCCATTTAAGATTCGCTTTATCAATTGGAATTCAAAAAATGGTAAGATCGGATTTAGCTTCCTCTGGTGTAATGTTTACTTTAGATACAGAAACGGGCTTTCCCGATGTTTATTTGATTAACTCAATATGGGGCCTGGGGGAGATGATAGTTAAGGGGCAAATAACACCAGATGAATTTTATGTCTTTAAACCAACCCTAGAGAAGGGTTTTAAGTCTATTATCAGAAAAGACCTAGGAAGGAAAACCAAAAAGTATATTTACAAGAAAAGTGGAGGATTAAAAGAGGTGAAAGTTAAAGAGAAAAAACAATTAGAATTTTCTTTAACCGATGAGGAAATTTTAACTTTAGCTGGCTGGGCCTCTAAAATTGAAGAGCTTTATGGTACTCCTCAAGATATTGAATGGGCAAAAGACGGAAAAACAGAAGAGCTTTTTATTGTCCAATCCAGACCAGAGACAGTTCATACCCCACAAAAAGAAAGAACTTACAGGGAATATCATCTTAATACAGACAAAAAGCCAATTTTAACGGGAATTGCTATTGGAGACAAGATAGGACAGGGTAAAGTGCGTGTTATATCAGATGTTTCTAAAATGTCAGAGTTCAAAAAAGGAGAGGTTTTGGTAACTGAAATGACAGACCCTGACTGGGTTCCAGTAATGAGAATGGCTTCAGCTATTGTAACTAATGAAGGAGGAAAGACAGCTCACGCAGCTATTGTTTCCCGCGAGCTTGGGATACCATGTATTGTGGGAACTCAAAAAGCAACTAAAGTTTTAAAGAATGGGAAGAATGTAACAGTTGATTGTACTCAGGGATTAAACGGGAAAGTTTTTTCTGACAAAGTTTCTTATGAAGTGAAAGAATACGATCTTAAAAAAATACCCAAATTGAAAACTAAAATAATGGTTAATATTGGGGCTCCCGAAATTGCTTTCAGAACCTCTTTTTTGCCAAATGACGGAGTGGGTTTAGCTAGAGAAGAATTCATTATAGCAGAGAAGATTAGAATTCATCCCCTAGCTTTATATCATTTCAAAGATCTTAAATCTAAATTTAATGCTCCCCAGAAGCTAGTTAACAAAATAGAGAAACTTACTGTTGAACACAAAGATAAAAAAGAATATTTTATAAAGGAGTTAGCTGAAGGAATAGGGCAGATTGCTGCTGCTTTTTACCCCAAACCAGTAATTGTTAGGCTTTCTGATTTCAAAACCAATGAATACGCTCAATTGATTGGGGGAGAATTATTTGAACCCAAAGATGAATCAAACCCAATGTTGGGATGGAGGGGTGCTTCAAGGTATTATGATAAAGGATTCAAACCCGCTTTTTTAATGGAATGTGAATCAATAAAAAGAGTAAGAGATGTTTTTGGTTTAAAAAATGTTAAAGTTATGATTCCTTTCTGTAGGACTGTTGAGGAGGGAAAGAAAGTTTTGAAGATTATGAGTGGTGCTGGTTTAAAGAGAGACAAAAACGGTCTTGAAATTTATGTTATGTGCGAGATTCCCTCAAATGTAATTGTGATTGATGAATTTTTGAAGATTTTTGATGGAGTTTCAATCGGGAGTAATGATCTTACACAGTTGGCGTTAGGTATTGATAGAGATAACGCTTATTTACAAAAAATAGCAGACGAAAGAAACCCAACTGTTAAAAAAATGATAGAAAAAGTTATAAGATTTTGTAATATGAAAAATAAGTATTGTGGAATTTGTGGTCAGGGTCCCAGCGATCTGCCAGAATTTGCTGAATTTTTAGTAAAGAAAGGAATCCAAAGCATATCAATAAATCCAGACACAGTAATGAAGACAATTTTAAATTTAGCTAAAAAGAAAAAAAATTAAATTATTAAGTTAATTGAAAAATAAATTATGAAAACAGAACATTACAAAAAAGCAATCTCTGTTTTAATTTTAGTTGTAATTATTGTTTCAGTTTTAAGCGTTGTAGGAGTAGTAATCTGGAAACATCAACGGTTTCCAGAGAGAGTAACTGAGTTAAAAATGAAAGAAGGAAAGGCAGAAGAACAATACGAAGATTGTGGAACTTTTGATACTGAAAATTTTTTCTTTCCTACAAACGTAAAAAGCATCAAAGTAGAAAACATCGAGGATTACGAAGAGGATAAAGCACTGGTTTGTTGGGGGAAAAATATATTAAATGGCTGTAAAAACTCAAAGATAATAGTTGACAAAATCTATACTTTTAAGATTGAAGGGGCTGATGATGGTTGCTGTAAGGTAAAAATAGAAATTCCCACAGGAGGATTTTTAGAATGTCCTATTTCAAAGACAAACACGGGCATAGAATATTGGCGGGAAAAGGTCCGAGAAAATATTGGGATAAAAGAAAAACAAAATCTCAATGAACGACCCGGTTATTTTGCTGCCTTAGCTTTAATGCATACCATAAATGTAATTGACAAAATGGATTGGCCAAGCACCATCCTTGAAGCGGGGTGTACAATAGGCAAAAAAATAAAAGAACCAGAGTCTTTTGAAGATTGCGGAATATTTAATTATAGTCAAGCTTTTAGTCAAATCGACACTCAACCTTCTGAAAATGACGAAGCTTTTGCTTGTTTTCAGAAAAATTTTTTGGATAGTTGTAAAGAATCAAAATTAAGTTTAATAATAGGTGATTCAGATAAAATACCACCACATTTTCCCCGCATCTTAGAAATTTATGAGGAAGAAGAGTACGTCATTAAATTTTATGAGGACGAAGAGAGAAATTGTAGAATAAGACTAGAGTTCGCTCAGTTTTATGGACAAGAAGAAGTTATTAAAAGGAAACATTTTTCTGACTGTTTACTATCCTCTATTTTGTCGGATGATTGGCGTGAACTTATTAAAACGTCAAGTGACCATTTGTTCTACCTTCTTTTTTACTCAGTAGTTTCTAGCCCAGAAAATCCTTGGGGAATATTAACAGGAGAACCATTTTATCTTTTTCCTGAGCTGGGTTGTGCAATGGGGACGTTTCCAGAGTGTATTGAAAGGAAATGATAATTTCAGGGTAGAGGGAAATAGAAATTTCAGGGTGTAGTAGAATGAAAATATAATAATTAATTATTCTACTACTATGACCTACTACATTTCTATATCTCAAAAAGATTTAAACAAATACGAATTCATTAAATCCAGATACAGTAATGAAGACAATTTTAAATTTAGCCAAAAAGAAAAAATAAATTATGTTTGACATTGTAACATTTGGTTCAGCAACCCTAGATACTTTTTTGAAGCTCGGAGAAAAAGATTATAAAATTATTGAAGAAAAAGAATTCCCAAAGGGGAAAGGGGTTTGTTTTTCTTTAGGATCAAAAGTTAAAGTTAATGATATTGTTGTAGCAACTGGAGGTGGAGGAACTAATACAGCAGTTACCTTTTCTCATCAAGGATTTAAAACCTCTTTTTATGGTAAGATAGGAGATGATTTAGCGGGTAAAAGAATTTTAAGAGAGCTTAAAGAGTTGGACATTGATACTAGTTATGTTTTGAGAACAGAAGTAAAACCAACAAACATCTCTGTTATTTTAACCCCAGAAAGGAAAGATAGAACTATATTGGTTTATCGGGGGGCTTCCGAACTATTTTGTGAAAGTGATATTTCTTGGGAGAAATTAAAAGCAAAATGGTTCTATTTAGCTCCATTCTCTGGTGAATTTTGTAACATTTCGGGAAACATAATAGATTTTGCCAAAGAGAATAAAATAAAAGTTGCTTTCAATCCCAGCAAAGAACAGATTAACTTACCAGAGCCAGAGATTGAGAAAATGATTGAGAAAGTTGATGTTTTGGTTCTAAACCAAGAAGAAGCCTCTCAGTTAACAGAAATATCTTTTGAAGAAGAGAATAAAATTTTTCAAAAGATAGACAAAATGTGTCCTGGAATTGCTATAATGACCAAAGGGAAAAATGGAGTGGTTGTTTCTGACGGAAAAAATCTTTGGTTAGCTGAATCTCCGAAAGTAGAATTAGTTGATAGAACAGGGGCGGGGGACTCTTTTGGTTCTGGGTTTGTAGCTGGTCTTATTAAATCAGAAGGGAATATTGAAAAAGCAATTCAACTCGGAATAGCAAATGCTACATCTTGTCTTAAAGAATGGGGAGCAAAAAATGGTTTATTAAAGAAAGGGGAAGAGTTTGAAAAAGTTAAGATAAGAAAAAAACTCTCTTTCAAAAAAAATGAAGCTTAAAAATTTTTTTAAAAAAGCACAAAAAAACAAATGGGCTTTAGGCCAATTTAATTTTTCTAGTTTTGCTCAATTAAAAGGAATAATCCGGGCAGCTTCAAAATTAAAATCTCCTTTGGTTTTGGGAACATCTGAAGGAGAAAGTAATTTTTTAGGATTGGAAATTACTGTAGCTCTAAGAGATGCTTTTCGAAATAGAGCTGGAGTTCCTTGTTTCTTAAATTTAGATCATGGTAGATCGGTTGATTTTGTCAAAAAAGCGTGTAAAATAGGATATGATATGGTTCATTTTGATGGTTCTCGATTGGAGCTTGAAGAAAACATTGAAAAAACAAAAGAGGTTGTAAAATATGCAAGAAAACATAAAGTATTAGTTGAAGGAGAAGTAGGAACTTTGGGCACTGAATCGTCTAAGATTTATAAAGAAAAGTTTGAAATAAAAGAAGAAAACCTGACTGATCCTAGAGAAGCAGCACGCTTTGTAAAAGAAACTAAAGTTGATCTTTTAGCTTCAAATGTGGGAAGCTTTCATGGTTTAAGTGTTAAAGAAAAGAACCCTCATATACTTATTGATAGATTAAAGAAGATAAAAAAAGAAACAGGAAATAAACTCTTAGTTTTGCATGGTGGTTCTGGAACTCCAGAAGAGGACATAAGAGAGGCGATAAATAATGGAGTGGTGAAAATTAATGTTAATACTGAGTTGAGGGTAGCTTTTACTGAAACTCTTAAGAAATCCTTTAAAGAAGATCCCGAACAAATTGTTCCATATAAATATTTACCTCAAGCAGTAAATGCTGTCCAAAAGGTTGTTGAAGAGAAAATAAAATTATTCGGAAGTCAAAATAAAATATAAAATGACAAAAATAATCCTAGAAAGAGATAAATGTATCGGTTGTGGTTCTTGTGAATCTGTTTGTCCGGAGTATTGGAAAATGAAAGAGGACGGAAAAACTCATCTTAAAAATTCAAAAGAAAAGCCAAAAGAAAAAAAAGAAGAATTGGAAATTAAAGAGATAGGTTGTAACCAAAAGGCAGCTGATGTTTGTCCTGTTCAATGTATCCATATTATTAAAGAATAAACAAAATATGCTTTCTTTAACTGTTAAAATACGCAAAAATATTGGTAAAAAGTTAGATTCCGAGCGAGAAAAGGGAAAATTACCTGCTGTGGTTTATGGACCTGAAGTTGAAAATTTACCCTTGCAGGTTGATTATAAAGAATTTGAGAAAATTTTTTCTAAAATAGGAGAAACTTCTTTACTTTCGCTTAAAATAAAGGACAAGAAAAAGGAATATCCTGTTTTAATTCATGAAGTTCAAAAAGACCCCATAACTGATGAGTTTATTCATGTTGATTTCTATCAAGCTCCTCTGAGAGAAGAGGTTGAAGCCACTGTTCCTTTGATTTTTGAGGGTGAATCACAGGCAGTTGAGGAACAAGAAGGAACTTTAGTTGAAAATATGAGAGAAATTGAAGTTAAAGCCTTACCTCAAAAACTTCCCCCCGAAATAAAAGTGGATATCTCAAACTTGAAAACCTTTGAAGACCATATTTTAGTTAAAGACCTTAATATACCAGAGGAAGTTGAAATTCGAAGAGGCCCAGAAGAAATTGTAGCATCTGTGACACCACCAGAAGAAATTGAAGAAGAACTAGCAGAGCCCATTGAAGAAAAAGTGGAGGAAGTGGAGACAGTGGAGGAAGCAAAAGAAAAAGGAATTCCTCCCGGAGAAAAACCAGAAGAGACAGCACCCTCAAAAGAAGAGCCAAAAAAGAAACAATCTCCCGAGAAAAGTCAGGAGAAATAATATAAAATGATAGACAACCTAAGGAAAATTTTATTTCTGTTTTTAATTCTAGTTTTTTCTCTTTTTCCCCTATCAAGTCTTTTAGATGGGGGTTTATTTAATCATCTTTTTTTAGTTGAAGCTTCTAACTCTTTTGATTCTGATATTTGTTCTTCGGTTGAAGATATTGATAGAGAATGTAAAAGCCTTTCTTCTGGGGCATGCAAGGATCTTTTGAAAAAATGCCAAGATTATTTACAAGGAAAAAGCGAGGAAATAGAAAAAGATATTACTAAAACAGAACAAGAGAAAAGGAATTTACAGAACAAAATTTATGTTCTAAGAAAACAAATTGAAAATTTAAATTATAAAATTTATAAGGGAAATTTGACTATTAGAGATCTTGGTTTTCAAATAACAGACACTCAATCTTCTATTGAAAAAATATCTTTGAGAATTGAAGGTTCAAAATCTCAGTTAGTTGGAATTTTGAGGACAATTTACGAAGAAGAACAGAAATCTCTTATTGAAATTATATTCGAAGGAGATATTTCTAATTTCTTTGACAATCTAACTTATCTGGAATCACTTAACGCTAAATTACAAGATGTTTTAGAGAATACCAAAGATCTTAAAACTTATCTGAAAAGCAAGAAGAATCAACTAGGGGAGGAAAAAGATGATTTAGAGAAAACGGTTCAAATACAAGAACTTCAAAAACAAGAAAGCGCTGAATCAAAAAAAGAACAAGAATATTTCTTAAAGCTAACTGAACAAGAGTATCAGAAGTATCTTAAACAAAGAGAAGAGACAGAGAAAACTGTTGTCGGAATAAGAGAAAGAATTTTTGAGCTAATTGGTGTTCCCGAGGCCCCTACTTTTGGTGAAGCTTATGAGATAGCAAAGTACGCTTCAGATACTACCGGGATACGTCCTGCTCTTTTGTTGGCTGTTTTGACCCAAGAATCTCGGATTGGAAAAAATGTAGGGCAATGTTATTTGAAAAACACAAAAACAGGAGATGGAATATATATTAAGTCCGGAAACACAGCTCCAAGAACCATGAGTCCTACTCAGATCCCTTATTTCTTACAAGTAATAGAAGAGGTTAATAAAGATAGGGGGTTGGCTCGCGACCCTTTTGAGATGCCTGTTTCTTGCGCTATGTATTATCAAGGGAAACCTTATGGCTGGGGAGGTGCTATGGGTCCTGCCCAGTTCATTCCAACTACTTGGCAGAAGTTAGGATATGGAGCTAAAGTGAAAGAAATCACAGGAAAAACAGCTGATCCATGGGATATAAAGGATGCTTTTTTAGCCACTGCTGTTTATTTAAAAGACCTGGGGGGAATTCATAGTGAGTTTTTGGCAGTAATGAGATATTTTTCTGGATATTCCTGGAGAGAATGGGAAGAATTTTATGGGAACTCGGTTTTAAATATAGCAGCAGATTATGAAAAGGATATAAAGAAGTTAGAGGGGAATTAAAAATTAAACAAATAAAAAAACGCCCCTTCTTTATCTTGTTTTTAGGGAACGTTTTTTTTATTTGTTTTTTCTTTTCTTAAATACTTTTATTATTGGTTTTAAGTTTCCATCCATTATTTTCTCTAAATTGTGCCATTTTTTATTAATTCTATGATCTGTTATTCTATTCTGAGGAAAATTGTAAGTTCTTATCTTTTCTGCTCGTTTTGCTTCGCCGATTTGAGCTCTTCTTGAACCCTTCAGTTTAGCTCTCTGTTTCTTCCTTTTTCTGGCTAAAAGCTTAGCCTCCAGAACAGAAAGAGCGTTTCTTTTGTTTTCTAGTTGGTTTCTCTGAGTTTGGGAGGTGACCACAATACCGGTTGGTCTGTGGGTGATTCTTATAGCTGATTCTCTCTTGTTAACGTATTGACCCCCAGGACCTGAAGCCCTATAAGAGTCTATTTTTAAATTAGACGGGTTTATTTTAATCTCTGCTTTCTTGGGTTTGGGAAGCACAGCAACAGAAACGGTTGAGGTGTGGACCCTTCCCTTTTTTTCTGTTTTGGGAATTCTTTGTACTCTGTGGACGCCTCCTTCATATTTCATTTGGTCGAGAACATCCCCGTTCTTTAGTTGAAAAACAACTTCTTTGATCCCTCCTATTTCTGTTGAATTTGATTCTAAAACTTTTTGTTTCCATCCTTTGTTCTGGGCATATTTTGAGTACATTCGGAAAAGGTCTTGAGCAAATAAACTAGCTTCATCTCCACCAGCTCCTGCTCTAATTTCAACGATTATAGCTTGGTGTTTTTTGGGGGACATTTTAAAATATTAAAAACACCCGGGTGTTTTTAATAACTTATCTTAAATAAATTTATTTCTTACCCTTTTTCTTCTCTTTAACTTTTTCCATTTTCTTTCTGAATTTTTGAACCTGATCCACTGTTTCCATAATTTTATCTTTACCGGTGTAAAAGGGGTGACATTTAGAACAAATTTCTGTCTCAATTTCAGGAGTAGTTGAACCAACAGTAAAAGTATTCCCGCAAGCACAGCGGACTTTAGCTTCAGAATAATATTTTGGATGAATATCTTTTTTCATAATTTTATCTTTGTTTAATGATTGTTAATAATAACAGAAATTTAAGAAAAATCAACCCCTTTTTTGACTTGACAGTATTTTTTCTTTCTGATAAAAAGAAAAAAGATATGAAAACAAAAATAAATTCCGAATTGAAAAACTTTTATTTCTTTTTCACCTTTTTGGGATAGAAGGTTGATTTAGATTGTTAAATAAAAATTATTCACCTAAATCAACCTCTTGTTCGAAAGAGGTTTTTAAATTTTAAGTACCTTAACAAACTCATAATTTTCGTTTTCTCTTACTTGTCACCCGAAAAGAAAGGAGCAAGAAAAATGATAGTTGAAATGGAAATTGGGGCAAACGAATAATCTCTTCGGAGAGTTAAAGAAAGGGCTGAAAAAGAGGGATTTGATGTTCGTATAAACAGAGGAGAAGAAAAAACAATAATTGCTATAATTGGTGAAGGAACAGCAAGAATTGATACTCAAGTTTTTTGGGTGCTTGAAGAAGTAGAAAGGGTAATTCGGATTGAAAAACCCTTTAAACTAGCTTCTTGAGATTTTCATCTCGAAGACACAATTGTGAAAATAGAAGACGTTGAGATAGGAGGAAAAGAAATAGTAATAGCAGAGGGTCCCTGTTCAATAGAAAGTAGAGAATAAATAATGGCTTCTGCTGAAGCAGTTAAAAAAGCTGGAGCTAAGATACTTAGAGGTGGTGCTTTTAAACCTCGTACTTCCCCTGAATCTTTTTAGGGACTAGAAGAGGAAGGATTAAAGCTTCTAGCTGAAGCTGGAGAAAGATATAGTTTGTTGACTGTAACTGAGGTCATGACTCCAGAAGAGATGCCCTTAGTTTCAAGCTACGCAGCTATTATTCAGGTTGGTTCAAGAAGTATGCAAAACTTTTGTCTTCTTGAAGTAGCAGGTAAGTCCAGTTGCTCTGTTTTTTTGAAAAGACACTTTTCCGCTACTTTAGAAGAATGGTTGAGGACTGCAGATTATGTTTTGAAACAAGATAATCCCTAGCTGATTCTTTGTGCCAGAGGAATAAGAACTTTTGAAAAATAATATCCGTTTTATTCCAGATATAGGGATAATACCGGTGGTAAGAAGATTCAGCCACCTTCTGGTTTTTTTGATCCCTCTCATTCTACCGGATACTATGAATACGTACCACCGTTGGCTAAGGTAGGAATTGTTGTTTGGACAGATGGGCTTTTAATTGAAGTTCATTCCGATCCCAAGAGCGCACTTTCTGATGGAGCACAATTACTTACTCTTTCTGACTTTTCTAAGTTAATGGGAAAACTTAGTACTATCGTCTTAGTGGATGGTAAAAAGACACAGCATTAGAAAAACTCAAAAAAGAACAAGAGCCCTTCACCGAAAGGAAGAGAAGTATGTCAGGAACAACGAAGGTAGAAATGACGGTTGAGCAAGAGTTGAAGAGTTTTCCTTCTTCTGAAGGAATACCCCGAAGTCCTGCAGAAATAAGACGGGTGCTGAATTCTTCTCTTATCACTAAGGTAGTTTGTTATCTCTTGGGGCCTGAAGGAACCAATATCGGCCAGACAGGAATAGAGTGGATAGAAAAAATGGGAATTGGTCTAAAAACTGAGGTAGTGTTTACCGAGACCCCAGAAGAAGCCCTTATGAAAGCTAGGAAAATAAAAGTTCCCGGGGAAATAGGTATGTTCTGGACATGTGCGGTATTTTATGCTCTTAAGGACCTGTTTTTTGAGAATCCTGATGTTTTTCCTTTCTTTGTGATAAAAGAAAGACCGCTTGATGAGATGCAGCTTGCCACAACAGAAGATAGAGCACAAGAGATTTTTGCCAATAGCGGGGTCTGGCCCGAGGGTTGGAGTGTTGCTTCTCATCCTTCCCCAGCCCCCCTGGTGAAGTATCTGCAAGATCAGCGAGCGGCCCAGATTATTAAAGCCAATAGCAACTCACATGCTGCTTCCATGTGTGTTAACGGAGATGTTTCTGGTTGTATAACCACTGAAAGTTCAAGGAAGATATATAATTTGGTGAAGATTCATTCTTTTGGTTCTCCACCGATGATATTCTTTGGGGGAATAACTTCCCACGGGGTAAGAATAGTAAGAGAAGTCTATTCTAGGGTTAGTTGAGAGACATAATCTCAATTAATCCAGAGAAGAATAAAAGGGGTCAGGAATCAATCTTGACCTCATTTTTTTTGTACGATATACTGGTCTATATGATTAATGGTGTTATTGGAGGAAGGGGAGATATGGCAAATAATTTGCTTATCCCTTTGCTTAAAAAATTAGGGGAAGTTAGAATAGCAGACAAAGATAGCTCAGATGAACAATGGAAAAAAGTTTGGGAAACAGATGTAATTTGGTTAAGCATTCCAAGAGAGTCTGTCTCTGATGTTCTCGATGGTGTTGAGTTAAAATCCGAACAGTTAATTATTGATATTTGTTCAATAAAAAGAGGATTATCTGATATTATTGCAGAGACAGGAGCCTTGCATCTTTCTTTACATCCCTTGCACGGACCCTATATTCCCCTCAATGGACAAAAGTGGGTAATTGTTTCTGACAAAAAAGCTGAAAAGAATTCTCTAGTTGAGAATATTTTATCTTTTTTAAAAGAGAAAGGAATAAGTTTTATCCGGGCAGAATCAGAAGAAGAGCATGATTTTATGATAGGTGTTGTTTTGAGTATTCCCGAGCTCCTTACTGTTGTTATTGATTATTTAATATCTCAATATTCTAAAGATTGTGATCAAGAAAAACCCAACATAAAGAAATTAATAGAATGGTCAGTACCCGCTTCTAATTCTCTTTTTAGTTCCTATATTCATTCTGTTGCAAGTTCAGCGGACTGGCTTAGAGAAGAACTTATTTGTGAAGCTTATGGAAGCTTAGTGGAAAGTGCAAGAAAAACATTTTCTAGTTTAGGTGAGGTTTCTTGTCAAAAAATAACTCAGCAGCTCGTTAGACAAAATAAAACCGTTAAAAAACTTCCTTTAGGGGAAAGAAAGAGAATTCAACAGTGGATAGAAAGATGGTTTGTTGACTCAACTCAGAAAATATTTTCTTTTCATAAAAAGAAACAGATGAAGCCAACAATTACTGTCCAAAAGTACAGAAACAAAGAAGATGTTTTTCCTGTTCACAAAGGAAGAATTAAGGTTGGAGTTCATGGGATTGAAGGCTGTTTTACTCACGAATCAATTCTTAGATTGTGTGAAGAGTTGGATATTGACTCAAGTAAAATTGACTTTGAATATTTAGTTGAATCAAAAAAAGTAATTAAAGCAGTAACTGGAGGTAAAATAGATAGAGGAGTTTTTGGGATGGCAAACTCTGGTTCTGGCGCTTATATCTCCAGTGCTCATGCTATGGGTGATTATCAATTTGATATTGTTGCTATATATGGAATGGAAATTCTACAGTGTTTTATATCACATCCATCAGTTAAAGATATTAGTGAAATAGAAGAAGTGTTTGGTCATCCTCAAGCAGTAAGTCAATGTAAAAGAACTTTTGCAGAAAAATATCCTCAAATAAAGCTTACTCCCGGAGAAGATAAGGATGATACTGCTTTATGTGCAAAAAAGATATCAGAAGGAAAACTATCCAAGACAACAGCTACTCTTGCTTCTCAGCTTGCAGCAAAATTATATAACCTTAATATTTTAGAGTACGGGATGCACCATGATCCCTTTAACACCACAACTTTTTTGGTTGTGAAAAAGAAATAAAAATACTTGTTATAACTTAAAAAAAATGATATTATCTCAAATTGGGTAAGTTTTTTAATTATTATTAAAATAAACCATGGTAGAGAAAAAAAATAAATTAAAAAAGAATGAGTTTAGAATTGATCCTACTGAGATGATGGAAAAGGGTATTCATTTAGGACACAAGACTTCTAAGTTTCATCCTAAAATGAAACCTTTTATTTTAGGCATTAAAAACAACGTCCATCTCATTGATACTCAAAAAACAGCTAAGAAGTTTGAAAAGGCTTTAAAATTTATTAAAAAAAATGTATCAGAAGGTAAAAATTTGCTTTTGGTGGGGACAAAACCTCATTTAAAAAAATTAGTTAAAGAAACAGCTGAAGATTGTGGCTTGTTTTATGTAAACCAGAGATGGTTGGGGGGCACCTTTACTAATTTTAAAACAATTTCCAAAAGATTGGATCACCTCAAGGACCTTGAAGATAAAAAAGAGAAAGGAGAATTTGAGAAATATACCAAAAGAGAGCAATTAGAAATTGATAGAGAAATTAAAAAACTTAAAGGCAAGTTTCAAGGAATAAAAAACATGGAAAAACTCCCTGATGTTGTGTTCATTTTAGACATGAAAAATAATGAATTGGCAGCTAAAGAAGCAAAAAGAAGGGGGGTAAAAATTATTGGGTTAGCAGATACTAATGTTGATCCTTCTTTGGCTGATTATCCTATTCCAGCAAACAATGATGCAATGTCTTCAATAGAATATATACTTGAGAAAGTAAGTGATGTTATTAAAAAAAATAAAACAAAAAAATAATTTAAATCATGGTAGATATTAATCAAATTAAAGAACTTAGAGAACAAACCGGTTCTTCTCCTACAGATTGCAAGAAAGCTTTAACTGAAGCCAAAGGAGATGTTAAAGAGGCTAAGCGCCTTTTGAGAATTTGGGGAAAGAAAGTAGCTGATAAAAAAACAGATAGAGAGACTAATCAGGGAATCATAGAGAGCTATATCCACCCTAATTCCAAGGTGGGAGTTTTGTTAGATGTTCGTTGCGAATCAGATTTTGTTGCAAAATCTGATCAATTCAAAAAATTGGCTCATGATATCTGTTTACAGATAGCAGCAATGAAGCCGTTGTATGTTAGAACTGAAGATATTCCAGAAAAACTCTTAGATGGAGAAAGGAAGATTTACCAAGAACAATTGAAGGGCTCAGGGAAACCAGAAAAAATAGTTAATGAGATTATAGAGGGAAAATTAAGGAAGTACAAAGAAGATATTTCTTTATTATCTCAGACCTGGATAAAAGACCAGGACAAAACCATAGAAGGTTTAATTAAGCAATATATTGCCAAAACCGGAGAGAATATTGAGTTAAAAAGATTCTGTCGTTATGAAATTTGATAATTATGGAATTATTAATTGCTACAATTATATTAATAATTAGTTTGCTTGGGATATTAATAATTTTGTTTAGAAAAACATCTATTTTAACTAAACTTCCAGAAATTCAAGGAACATTATATCAGGGGGAGGAAGAAAATCTAACGTCAAAACTTAAAGAGAAGATTGAGAATAATTTTTCTCAAGAGAAAATTTTACAGAAAATACTTTCTTGGTTCCGGATTTTGGTTTTGAAAGTAGAGAGAAAGATTGATAAATTACTTCAATCTTTGAGAAAAAAATCTAAAGAAAAACAGAAAAAGAAAAAAGAAAAACAAAACTGGGGAAATTTTAATAATAAACTATTCTAGTCTGCCCGGGTAGCTCAGTGGCAGAGCAATGGTTTTGTAAACCATAGGTCGTGGGTTCAAGTCCCTCCCCGGGCTCT
>CAYZYK010000009.1:0-26604 GCA_964482615.1 uncultured Candidatus Saccharibacteria bacterium | reverse complement strand
TTAATCACAGAGTCAAATCATGTTTCGGTCAGATAGTTAAATTACTTGACACGTTTTGAAACTAAAACATATTAAACCTTGACTTTCAACAAGAAATATGGCAAAATATTAAAGTATGCGATTTATGCTCACAATCTCAATTATTGTTGTTTTAACACTTGGAGCTTGTTCTCTTCTGTTGCTTTGGCTTTGGGAAGACCTCGAACAGGTTGGAGTAAGATGGCAAGAAATAGAAGTTCGCTTCGAAAATATTAACTTTTTAGCCAAAATAGGACTTTTACTTAAAACAGAACCTGTTCCAGAACCAGATTTTAAAAAAGAAAAGTCAGATTCAGAAAATAATGGCAAAATGCCACCCCCTCCAAATTATCCCCTATCTGGCTCTCCCACTGTTACTGATTCTACTCCCCCGTCTTTTTACCAACCACCTCAAACCCCAGCGTCCTCTCCACAACCTCAAGTTTCAATTGATACTAAAATAGTTTTAGGTCCCAAAGAAGGAGAAATTATTGAAGAGACAAATAAAATTAGTTTTGAGTTTGAAAGTGAGATTTACCCAGAAGAAACTAATGGTCAAATATTATTTGAAACAAAAATTGAAGGAATAGAAAACGAATGGAAGAGGGCATATTACAACAAAAGGGATATAACATTAACTGAGGGTCCCGGAGAATATACTTTTTCTGTTAGAGCAAAAATAAGAACCACAATTGACGGACAATACAAAACCTTCGTTGATCCTACTCCTGCCCAAAGAACCTTTAGGATAAATATTTCTCCCTATTTTGGCAAGATAACTATTTCTCGTGTTCAAGGAGAAAATTTCTCTGGAGAATCTTTAATCGAACTAAGAACTAATTTAAAAGAAGAAGAAGAAATTAATATTACCGGCTGGTCAATAGAAGAAAAAAGAGGAGCGTCTTTTACTATTCCTCAAGGAATAACAAAATACAGACCCAGTTCTCAGAGCACAAGAGATATATTTGTTCAAAAAGGAGACAGAATATATTTATCTTCTGCTGAAAATCCCTTAGGAAGAGATAATAATTTCAGACCCAATAAATGTTTTGGTTATTTAACCAATAACAATGATTTTGAAATAAATATTTACAGTAGATGTCCTTCTATTAATTCATACAATGAAGATTTCCTTGAAGAAATCTCCCACCTTGAACCTTATTGTCAAGAATTCATTATTGATAAAAGAGGAGAAATAGCAAGATGTGAGACCCCAAATTATGAAGAAAACACCCAGGTGGTCAGAGATGAAGAATGTGTCTCCTATATCCAAAACAATTTCACTTATAAAGGATGTTTTAAAAATCATTCTTCAGATGATGATTTTTTAAAATCAGAATGGCACATTTACACAAGGAAAGATATTGTTAAGGGGAAAATCGGTATATTTTACTTAAGAGATAAAAATGGTCTCTTTGTTGATAAATATATTTACAGAAGCCTTTATTAATATGATGGTTTAAAAATAAATCTTTGAATATTATAATATTTAACTTTCAAAAACCAAAAAACCGCTAAAAAAGAGCGATTTTTTGATTCAACTAAAAACAGCAAAATAGAGAAAAAATGCAAGTAAAAATAAATAGTGGAATTTAACGAAACGCTAACAAAAGAATCGCAGCGGCGATCAATCCTGCAATAAAACCAGATAAAGCGGAGGCAAGGGTGTTTCCTAATTTAAACTTAAAGTATCTATCTTCGTTTGAAATAAAGTCTCTGGTAATCTTGTTCATAATAATTTTTACTTTTAATTCTTAAAGTCGACCAACAACTGAAATTTACCCTCCTTGTTCAAAGGTTTTTTCTACTTTAAGATTATTAAATAAATTTTTATCTTGTAACGCTAATTGTAGCACCAAGCTCAGCCGAAGGAGCAGAAACCGTCACTCTGCCAGCTGTATTAGTCTGGGAAATATTGTAACCGGTGTCGTAAGCAGCACAATCAGTCCAAGAACCAGTACTTGGGTCAACAGGCAAAGCAGCAACATAGGTATCAACCAAACAATCACAAATATCATAGTCACCGCCCGCAGTGTCGCTTCCCATATTGGTTGCTGTTAAAGGGATATCATCATTGTTACCATCACCGTCAATATCACAAGTCCAAACTCCATTATTATCAACCATGTTTTGGTGGACAGCATTCAGAACAGTATTTACCCCTGTCCATCTGGTAGTGTTTCTTGCTTGAGCAAACTGGCGGGCTGGATTAATAGCAATGATTACAGCAGCAGCCAAAATAGCAATTAATCCAATGACAATTAAAATTTCAATCAAAGTGAAACCTTTTTTTAACATATATTTTTTATTTCAATTTTTTTATCCGACCTTTTAGTTTTTTAAGGTATTTCTTTTTTCATTATATAAGATAAATATTTTAATGTCTATCTGGAAAATTAAAACAAATATAAGGGTTGTAGGATATAAGAATAAATCACCCAACTTAAAAATCCAACAGAAGCTGTCGTAAACAAAATAATAAAAACGCCAAAAGTCTTGCTGTTTGCCATTTTTCTGCCAACAAAAGCAGGTTTTGGTCTTTTCTTTTCGGGTATTAAGTTTATTCCGCTTGTTTCTGGATTATCTTCAAGTCCTCTTTTTGCTAAACCAATGACATTAGTGAAAAACCCGGGATGTAACCTTTTTTCCACAACATCTTTTATTTTAGAAGCTTTGTCTGGTTCGGTTAGAATAGGTTTCTTTGATTTCTTGAACTTTTTCTTCACTTCAATCCCTTTCCAGGGATTTGCAATTTCAGTTTTAATATTAAAATTAGAAATAAAATCAAGAGGAAGGTGGGGCATAAAACTTGAACCACCAGAAAGTAAAATCTTTTTTATCTCTCTTCCGCTTTTCTCTTGATAAAAATTAATAATCTGTTTTGTTTCTTTTAAAATCTCTTGAATAAGGTTTTGTAAAATAAACATTATTCTTCCTCCTTCCTTCCCAGGATCAATTCCACAGGTTCTTTTTAGTTTTTCTGCTTCTTTCTCTGATACCCCCATTTTATTTACAATAGCCCCAGTAAAGTTCTGACCAGCTACAGGAACAATAGCGCTTTGTTGAATTTGTCCCTCATCAACCACAGTCAAAATTGTAGTTCTTGCTCCAATATCTGCTATTAAAGTGGGGGTGTCTTTTGGTATTTGTGGTTCCAAAGCCCGAGCTAAACTAGCAGACTCTATATCCTGAACTTGAGGTTTCAACCCTATCTCTTTTGCAACCTCAAGATATTCATCAATTATTTGTTTCATTGAAGCAACATAAAGAACTTTCTGGTATTTTTCTGTTTCTGTAACCACTTTAAAATCAAAGTAAAGGTTTTCTTCTCCCAAGGGAACTTTTTTTAAAATTTCTTTTTCAACAGCATCGCGTAGTTTCTTTTTGGAAAGGTCTTTGGGTAAATTAAGAAAATTAAAGAAAACTTTTGATTCTGGTAAAGAAAGGATAACTTTTTTTTGTCTTATTTTCTTTGGAAAGGTGTTTTTTAATAAATTGTTGATTTTCTCTTTTAGTTTTTTTCTATCTTTTATTTTCCCATCTCTGACAATCCCCTCTTCTAATTTAACTCTACCATAACTTCTCAGATAGGTTTTCCCAAAACTATTTTTTAACTCCAAGGCTTCAATTGAAAAATCACTTATATCAAGCCCAAATGGAAATTTTTTAAGAAAATTAAACATAATTAATTTAAAAGTTAGCAACCTCTGACCAGGAATTTATGTTTGTTTCTGGATTTACTCTATTTATTTCAACTTTAAACTTTCTTACCTGGTTGTTAACTTCAGCCACCACTTTTATTATTCTATCCTCATTTCCCGTTCCAATCAAAGGCAAAATTTCACAAGTTCCATTACTTAAAGTTAAAATATCCCCGCCAGAATATTCCAAATCCTCTTTCAGCCTCATCAATGCCTCCTCAACACAAGCAGAGGAAAGATAAAAAGACTCCCAACTTTGCCTTTCTTGTAATCCTAAGTCAGACTCTGCAATTCCAAAAATGCTTGCTGTGGTTGAAAGCAAAACAACCAAAGCAGAAATAATGAGAATTGAAATTAAAGCAATGTATCCTTTATCTTTCATTTTAAGAATATTTAAAAATTATGGTGTTCCCCACTGACAACCATCTTGGGAAAGACATTCTTCTTGAGTGCTGTAACTATCACAGGTTGAAGCTTCCCCAAAACAATATTGAGGACTCCAAGAACATCCTAATTGGTTTTCACAGGAACTTTGAGTTGAAATAGTATCACAGGAAGTACAAGTGCCAGTACAGCCCTGCCCAAAGCTCCAGCTGCAACCATCTTGGGATCTACAATCTAACCAGCCAAGATTTTCACAAGATGTACAGGCTCCACTACAACCCCCCGTCCAAGAACAACCACTTTGGTTTTCACAAGACGCTTGATCTGTGAAACTATCACAAGAAGTAACAGTTCCCTTACAAATTTCTCCTTCGTACCATTCACAGTTAAGATAAGATAAATATCCTGTCTGGGAATCAGTTAAATTCCAGTTCCAAACACTAGCTTCTTGCCAAGAACAAGAAGCATAAGAAAGGAATCCTGTTTCTCTGTCAGCTAAATCCCAATACCAATCAGTTTCTTGCCAAGAACATCCTAATTGGTTTTCACAGGAACTTTGAGTTGAAATAGTATCACAGGAAGTACAAGTGCCAAGACACCATCTAAAAAACCAGCTACATCCTTGTTGTTGATTGCATTGGGTTTGATTCAGCCCCCTGCATTCTGTACAAGTTCCCGAACATATCCCTTCACAAGAATCCCCCTGAAAACAAGAAGTATATTCTGTTGAAGAATCTGTCATTTTGTAACAATTACCCGTTCCATCTTCGCTGCAAGTACCTATTGGGTTAAGATAAAGAGGACTAGAGGAAGGACAAAAGTCTAGACAACCGGGGTCAGTAAAATAATCTGTTGTGGTTCCAGGGTCTGCGTATTGACAAGCAGGATCACAAGCACTGTCCTGAGCCCAACAACCGACTCCACATTCTGTTCCCTGAAAACAAGAAGTATATTCTGTTGAAGAATCTGTCATTTTGTAACAATTACCCGTTCCATCTTCGCTGCAAGTACCTATTGGGTTAAGATAAAGAGGACTAGAGGAAGGACAAAAGTCTAGACAACCGGGGTCAGTAAAATAATCTGTTGTGGTTCCAGGGTCTGCATATTGACAAGCAGGATCACAGATTCCTTCAGTTCCCCAACACTCAGAGGGAGGTGGAGCAGATCCTTCACCAAAAGCCAACCCTTCACTTAATTTGAAATCAAAAGAGACATCATATTCTGTTCTACCTGAGGGATTAACGTGTTTCAAAGAAATATCTATTTGAATTGTCTCTGGTGTATCAGCAAAAGAAAGATTTCTGAACTGAATATTGCTTACTTCAACTCTGTTGTTAGTTAACTCATAGCTTGGGTCTGCCCCTTGGGTGATATAGAGTTTGTTGTCTGTTATTTCAAAAACAGTAGGATCCAAAAGGGGGTCTTTCATCTCCAAAGAGAGAATATTTGCTGAACTTCCAGGGGATGGAGTGTTAACACTCTTCGCTTGTCTTAAAATACGGGAGATTTTTTCCATCACAAAACGAGCGTTTTGTTGAACCTCTCTCTGAGATTGTGCTTTTTCGTTGCTGAAAATAATTTGCCAGGAGAAATTAAAAGAAACAAGCAAAACTACAGCTAAAATAGCAATATAGATTATAAATTCTATTAAAGTAAAACCTTTCATGTTTTTAATATTTTTCCCAGTTACAGCCGCTTTGAGAAAGGCAGTCAAGCTCTGTTTCAAAATTCTCACATGGTGTTGCAGTTCCCGAACAGCCAAAGAAAGACCAAGAACAACCATCCTGAGTATTACAGGTCTCCGAATCACCGAAAGCAGAACAGGGAGTTGCGGTTCCAGAGCATTCCCCGTAAGGTCCCTTTTTCTGCCAATTTGTTAAATAACTCACCAAGGAAACCTCCTGGGGTCTAAGATTAGTTAATTTCCAACTCACTTTTGAAGTAACCTTTCTTCTATCATCATCTATTCTCTCTACGATTATTTTTCTCTCCCCTTCTCTGAGATATTCACTCAGGTCATCGCCTGTACCATAAAATATCCATGTTCCCGAAGAGATTTTAAGTCCGTGTTCCCCTAAAGTTAAATCGTCCCAGTCATTGTCTCTTATTGTCTGTGCTGCTACTATTCCTTCTTTGGCTAAGAAAGTGGCTATCGTGTTTTCCCTTCCTATTCTATCTGCTAAGTAACCATCCAGAATAAGGAACAAGACAACAGAAACAGTAATAGCAAAAATACCCATAGCAACCAACAATTCAATTAAAAGTTGTCCTTTCTCCATAGTCAATAGTTAACCCTGCCAAATTTATTAATATTTATATCTCCCGACTGATCACCAAAAGTTAAGGTAATATCCCCGTTATCGAGGGGAACACCATCAACTCTTTTAAAAACTATTTCAGATAGTCCTGTTGTCTGAAATCCTGAAGGTAATTTAAAGGTTTCATCAAAAACAGGATCTCGAGTGTTATAAGAGTTTCCTTTGAATAGAACATATTTTTGGGGAGAAATATAGACACCGAAAGAAGAATCATCCTCAACTGACATTGATTTAAATTGAGCCCTTCTCAAAACCTGAACAATACCATTCAAGTGGACATCAAGAGTTCTGTTTCTATAAAAACCTGCAGCCAAAGGAAAAGAAAGGGCTATCAGAAGCCCTAAAATTCCCAAGACCATCATCAATTCAATAAAAGTAAATCCTTTTTTAAAATTGAAACCCCCTGGTAATTTCATATATTGGAGAAATAATTGCTAAAGCTATAAAACCCACCATTAAGCCAACTATCAATAGAAGAACTGGTTCTAAAATAGAAGAAAGGGTTTTAGTTGTCCTATCTATCTCAACTTCATAAAAATTCCCTATATACAATAAAGTTTCATCGAGCTTACCTGTTTTTTCTCCTATACCAATCATTCTGGAAACTATCAAAGGAAAAAGTTTTTCCTTTTTCCTTAGATAACTTGAGATTGATTTACCTTTTTTGACCTCTTCTGCTATTTTCTTAATTTCTTTTTTGTAAACTAAGTTATTTAAAGTACCTCCCGTTATCTCCAAGGCAGAAATTACCGAAACTCCGCTTTTGAGTAAAGTTCCCAAAGTATAATTGAAGTAGGTTATATTAACATCACGGGAAATCTTTCCTGCCACGGGAACAAAAAAAAGAATCCTGTAAAAAAGGGCTTTCATTAGTTTTATCTTAGAAAGAAAGAACAAAAAGATTGCCAAACCGACTATCCCAACCAAGACAAACAAGCCGTAGCTTTGAAGCAAAAAGGTAGTTTTTATTAGTATCCTGGTAGTTAAGGGCAACTGAATATCAAAAGTTTCAAAAAGAGGGGTAATTTTAGGTAAAACAAAAAAGACGAGAGCAACGCTCAAGCCAATAACTGCGGTTACTATAATAGCAGGATAGATCATAGCAGCTTTTATTCTTTTCCTCAGCTCATATTTTTTTTCAAGCTGATGAGCTAAATTATCTAAATTTTGTTCAAGCGTTCCCGATTCCTCTCCTATCTTAATCATATTAATATACAAAGAACCAAAAACATCAGAATGCCGGGAAAGACTCACAGCCAGAGATTGCCCTCTTTCGATGCTTTTTATTACATCATCCAAAACATTTCTGAACCTTCTACTTTTGGATTGTTCTTTAACTGCAACAATTGAGCTTCTAAGAGGTAAGCCCGCTTTAATCATTAAAGCTAAATGTCTGGCAAAAAGAACTTTATCTAAAAAAGAAACCCGATTAAACAAGGGAATGTTAAATTTCATTTTAAAATTTAAAAAACTTATTTTTTAATCTTTGCTATTTCTTCTTTAGCTATCTGGGGTAAATTATTCACAGAAAAATCTGATTTAACAAGATAGTTTGCTGCTCCAAGCTCCTCTCCTCTTCTAATATCGGATTCCTGCCCCAGATTAGAAAGAATAATAACAGGAATGTTTTTTGTTTTTTCGTTAAGCTTAAGGTCACTTAAAACCTCAAAGCCACTTTTGCGGGGTAAAACTAGATCTAAGATAATAAGATCTGGAATTTCCTTTTGTGCTTTATGGAAACCTTCCTCGCCTGTTGCAGCATCAACAACTTCAAAATTATTCCGACGCAAGGTATCACTATAAAGCTTAATTAAAAACTTATCATCTTCTATTATTAAAACTTTTTGTTTGGACATATTTGTTTAAATTAAGATTTTTATTCCTTCTTTTTCTTCAGTAAATATTCTTTTACTATTTCGGGTAATTGATTAACTGAAAAATCGGGCTTTACAACATAAGTTTCTGCTCCGAGTTCTTTTGCTCTTCTAATATCGGATTCCTGCCCCAGATTAGAAAGAATAATAACAGGAATGTTTTTTGTTTTTTCGTTAAGCTTAAGGTCACTTAAAACCTCAAAGCCACTTTTGTAAGGTAAAATTAAATCAAGAATTATTAAATCTGGTTGTTCAGTAACTGATTTATGGAAACCTTCTTCACCAGAAACAGCACCAATAACTTCAAACCCCTCTCTTTGTAATTTTTGACTGTAAAGTTTTATCAAAAACTTATCTTCTTCTACAATTAAAATTTTTTTATTTTTCATTCTAAAAAAGCTTAACTCTTTTTGGGTAAAGAAAAACAAAAGGTACTTCCCTCTCCTCTTTTTGATTTAAACCAAATTTTACCCCCGCTTTTTTTAATTATTGCTTTTGAAATAAAAAGACCCAGGCCAGATCCTTTTGGAGTAACAGCAATTGCTTCTTCGCTTCTGTAAAACTTCTGGAATATTTTGTTTTTTGCTTTTTCTGATATTCCTATTCCGCTGTCTTTACAGCAGAAAACAATATTTTTTCCTTTTTCTGAAAGAGTAAGTTTAATCTTTCCGTTCTTTTTGTTGTAAAAAATAGCATTGGAAACAAAGTTTCCTATAACCTCTCTGATTTTTATTGAATCAACTTCAATGAGGGGTAATTTCTTGGGAGGGTCAAAAGATATTTTAGAATTGTGAGCTCTGGCGAACAGAGAATAATTTTTAACAACACCTTCTGTTAATTTAACTAAATCAATTGGTTCTGGGTTGAGCTCTACTTTGTTTGCTTCAATCCGAGTAACGTTTAAAATGTCTTTAACTAATGTTTTCATTCTTTCTGCGTTCTCTAGGGTATTTTTTAAGTATTCTTTTTGTTCTTTGTTTAATTTTCCCAAATCTTCTGAAATTAAAACCTCAAGATAACCTTTAATTACAGATAAAGGAGTTTTCAATTGATGAGAAACAATAGAAACCGTTTCTGCTAATTTATATGGACTTTTAGCGGTATTTTTTTTGTTTTTATTTTTCGGTGACATATTTTTATTCTCTAGTTACTCTAATTATTTCTTCAATTGTTGTCTGACCAAAAAGAACCTTTTTAATTCCGTTTTCTATCATGGGAGTCATGCCGTTTTTAACTGCTTTTTCTTGAATTTGGTCAGAGTTCGCTTTCTCCATGACAAGCTTCTTTATATTATCTTCCATTTCCAGAACTTCAAATATTCCAGTTCTGCCAGTGTAACCTGTATTGTTACAGGATTTACACCCTCTTCCCCGATAAACCCTGACTTTTTCTTTGTTATCTAAAAATTTTTCAATTAAATTATCTGATAACCCTGATTTTTTAAAATCATTTCCGGTAACCTCATAGCTTTCTCTGCACTTTAAACATATTTTGCGGACAAGTCTCTGGGCTATAACCACATTAACAGAAGAGGAGACCAAAAAAGGTTCTATTCCCATTTCAATTAATCTGACTAAGTTGGTAGCTGCTGTATTAGCATGCATGGTGGATAAAACAAGATGGCCTGTTGTTGCTGAATTAACAGCAATATCTGCTGTTTCTTCATCCCTTATTTCACCAACCATTATTACATCGGGGTCTTGTCTGACAATAGATCGTAATCCTTCAGCGAAAGTTAAATTGGTCCTAGGATTAACCTGAATTTGGCTCACCCCTTGAATATCATACTCTACTGGATCTTCGATAGTGGCGATGTTTACCTTTGGTGTGTTTAATATTTTTAAAACAGCATACAAAGTAGTTGTTTTCCCACATCCTGTGGGTCCTGTAGATAAGATCATACCATAGGGATTTTTAATTGCTGCTCTGACCCTTTTAAGGTCTTCCCCCAAAAGGCCAAGTTCTTCCAAAGAAAAACCCCTCGCTCTTTCTGTTAACAATCTCATCACTATGTTTTCGCCTTCAGTTACGGGAACTATTGAAACTCTAATATCAAACTCTTTGTTGTTTTTCTTTACATTAAATTTTCCATCTTGGGCGGCAAAATGTTCATCAGTTCTTAACTCGGCTAAAACCTTTATTCTGGTTACTATTAAACCGTGAATGGTTTTGGGTAAACTTAAAACGTTATGTAAAACACCATCTATCCTGAATCTAATTTGAGTTTCTTCCTTTAGGGGCTCTATATGGATATCTGATGCTCTATTTTCGTAAGCGTATTCAATTAAAGTATCCACTATTTTAATAACAGGGACATCTTCTGCTCTAGCTTTCTCTTTTTCTGCCTTTTCTGCTTCTTTGGCTATAATGTCTTCAAATGCTTTCTTTAATTCTTTTCTATAATGTTTTAGGGCGTCTTCAATATCATTTTCTGTTGCAAAATATGGAGCTATCTTCTCCCCTGTTTTTCTTTCTAGCCAATCAATCATCTCAATATTGGTTGGATCAGCTAAAGCCACTTTCAAACCCTCTCTGGTTTTATCAAAGACAATTATTTTCTGGTTTTTGGCAACTAAACGAGGAACAGTTTCTATAACTTGTTTTGAAATAGCTTCTTTTCTCAATTCAATAAAAGGGAACTTCAAATGATTGGCCATAACCTGCCCAAACTCACTATCTGAGATAACCCCCTCCCCTATTAAAACATTGTAAATTGAAGTTTTTTTCTCCTCGGCTTTCTTCTTGGCTGTCTCAAAATCTTCTTTGTTGACATATCCTGGTTCAACTAGAATTTCTTTTATCTTTTTTTCTGAAATTTCCATGTGTTTTTAAATAGAATTTAAAAGTCAAGAATAGATTTTATCTTTTTTATTACCTCGTCGGGAGCAAATTTAATCTTAACCATATAATCTGAAGCTCCAAGGCCTATTCCTTTTTTAATATCTTCTTCTTCCCCCAGATTAGAAAGAATAATAACGGGGATATTTTTTAATTTCTTGTCCTCTTTAATTTCTCTCAGAACATCAAGACCCTTTTTCTCTGGCAGAACCAGATCAAGTAAAATTAAATCTGGCTTTTCTTTTTTAATCCTTTTCAATCCTTCAACTCCATTGTGGGCTATAATCACTTTCAATCCAATTCCTTCTAGGTTTTCTCGGTAAATATCACAAAGGTATTTATCATCTTCAATAACTAAAACTTCTTTTTTGTTGTTTTTTGTCATGATTTTTTAATAATTAATTTTAAAAATTCTGTTTTTATATTTTATCACGAAAAACTAGCGCTAACAAACCAGGATAAATTAACCTTCTTTTTTATAAATATAGACTCCATTCTCTGCCCTTTCAATTTCCCAATTAGGAAATTTATAAATAAAAGAGACGACTTTAGCTTGAGGTTTTAATTCTTTTTTAAGTTTTTTCTCAAGCTCATTCATAATATAATTTATGCCATAAACAAAGACCACATCAAAAGAAGAAAAATTTTGACCCCAAAAGTTTTTAAGCTTACAAGAAGCCACACCTTTATTGTTTTTAGGGTCAGAAGAAGGTTTATTAAGTCCTGCTTTCTTAATATTTCTTCTTGCTTTCCAAACTAGAAAGGGGTTAATTTCAAACCCTACAGCTTCAGCTCCCCTCAGAGCACAAGCAATTAAAATTCTACCATCTCCAGATCCCAAATCTACAACCCTTTGTCCCGGTTTAAGATTAACAAGATCAATACTCCTTTTTATTTTCTTGGCTTGAGTAGGAACAAAAATAGCCCCCCTTACAATAGATAAGATAGAAAAAACAAAGAAAACAATCAAAAGAAAAGAAAAAACAATGGATATTAATATTACAGAAATTATTAATAAAATCTCCATTTTAAAAGCTTAAAATTGAAAACTGGGCTTAATCTTAATTGCTTTATTTTATCATTTTTTTTGAAGTAATAAAAAGTTTCATGCTATAATATTTATATTATGCCAGCTAATTTACCACCACAATTCCACGAAATATCACAAAAAGTAAAAGAAGCAGAGAAAGTAGAAGAAAAAATATCTCTTTTGGAGGAGCTTTTAGCTATAACCCCAAAACATAAAGGAACAGAAAAAGTTCAAGCTGAGATTAAAGCCAAAATAGCAAAACTGAAGAAAAAGAAACCTAAAAAAAGCAAAAGTGAAATATCTTACTTTATCCCAAAAGAAGGAGCAGCTCAAATTGTTCTGGTTGGCCCCGCCAATTCTGGTAAATCAAGTCTCTTGAACGTTTTAACTGAAGCTGAGACAAAAACAGGAGCTTACCCTTTCACCACCCAAACTTTAAAACCAGCCATGATGCCCTACCAAAACATTCTAATCCAACTAATAGATACCCCTCCTTTAACTAAAGATTCACCCGGCTGGATGAAAAATATTCTTAAAAGCTCAGATGCTATAATTGCTGTTTTTGATTTATCAAAAGAAGGAGTGATAGAGGATATTAAAGAAATTAAAAAAATATTTAAAGATTGGAGATTAAACAGTAAAAAAACTATTTTCGTTGCAAATAAAATTGATTTGGGTAAGCCAGAGAAGAAAATAGAGAAAATTGAATCTGAGCTGAAAGATAAAATCTATCTTTTATCTTGTGAAAAGAAAATAAATATTGAAAAATTTAAAAGGATGGTCTTCAGAACCCTTGAGATAATAAGAGTTTATACAAAATCCTCAAATAAATCTGTTGATTTTGAGCATCCTTTTATTATGAAAAAGAACAGTAAGCTAGTTGAACTTGCAAGAAAAATTCATCATGATTTTAAATCTTCCTTCAAATACGCTAAATTATTTACCCCAGGTTCCAAACACCCAAAAATTATCGGCAAAGATTATATCCTTCAAGATGAAGATATAGTTGAAATACGCATTTAAGAATATTTTAAACCAACTTAATAAAAAACACCGTTAATGGTGTTTTAATTATTTTTCTATTAATTTGTTTATTAAGGATTAAGTTCCTCCCCACTTCTTAAAGCATCATACAGTTCTTTTAATCTTCCAGTAAGATCTTTTTCTGTCCTGTAATCACCTTTTGGTTTTATCAATCCGCTTTTGAGGACCTTTGTTAAATAAAATCTTTTAATTCCCAAATCATCTAATATTCTTTGAGTCTGTTCATAACTTATCATCCCTATATTCCACTGCATAGTATCGTGAGCGTAAATCATCCATAAGATAAGGAAAATGACGATGAGGAAAATTAAAGTTAGTACATCAAAGATAAAGTTTGTCCTTTCAAGAAGTAACAAAGAACCCCCAATTATAAAAGAAAGAAAGAAAAGAATAAACCATTGAGAAGGAAATAGTTTTTCTTTTCCTAAAATCTCCAGCCTTCCCAAAGATTCACTTGCTTTCTGCCAACAATCTATCATTTTTCTACGATAAACAGAATCATTCTCTTCTTTAAGATCTAAAATAGAAAATGTCTTACCAATCTCTCTTAAATACAATTGCTCTTTTTCTATCTCCCGCCAGCTTATTATGGTATTTACAATACAATATTCTTCTATTGCTCTGGTAAATTTTTTCTTAAATTCTTGGTTACGATCAAAGAAATACCCTGCGTAAAAAATCATATCTTCCAAGTTAGAACTCCAGATTCCCTGCAAATCTTTGGAAAGAGAATACTTGTGCCACAAATCAGAAACAAAAAAGACGCCAATTACGCTGAAAATGGCGCTTGAAACAGCAAGTAGCATACTTAATATTGAAGTTTTTACCGTGGGCAAAGAAACAAAGTAGCGCAAAAAACAAAAAAGTAAAATTATTCCTACCAAGACCGCAACTAATTTGAGTACACGTATTGTCATTTTTAAAAAATTGTTTGTTTTTGCTCCTAAATTAATTTTAATCATAACAAATTTTTTATTTTTTGTCAAAAAACCAAGATAAAAACCCCGGTTTTTTAAAATAATTTCAAGTTTTAATTATATTATTTAAAACGTATACGTATCTCAAGCGCATTATCGTTTTCTGAAAGACCAGACGGATTAGCTTTTTGAAGAATAAGATTGCCGTTCCTCATAAAATCTGGGTCTCCTTCTTTGTAAGGACTTTCAAATTCAAATGTTGCAACAAAAGGAACAAAGTCCTCAATCGTCCAATCTCCCTGAGCTTGGGCATATGTCTCTGCTATAATCTTTCCATCCCAATCGGTTAAAATAACAGGGAAGTTTGCTTCAAAATACCACTGACCCTTTGCTTCCCCTTTCACCACAAGAGGACTTTCTATTTTTTCTTCTAGCTTCGGCTCAGCAAGAAAAATTAAATCATCTTTTGTAACTTTTTTTGGAGAGATATTCTCGCAAGTATAAGCACAAATAGTAACACAAACAGTAACATCAGGAGCACAAATTGTACCACACTCATTGAAGATGCCACCTAATTTTTCACAATGTTCAATTAAGGGTTCTTTGGGTTCGCTTAGATTTGATGTATATACAATCTTGGAATCAAAGCGGTTTTCAATCTGAACCTCAACTTCTCTTTCTTTCTTTTCCTTAGATTTCCAGTAAACAACCGAAGATAAAACCACTATTAAAACTAAGATTATTACAATCAAAAATATTTTTCCTTTGATTTTACTCATTTTTATTTTAAAACTATTAATGAAGTTAATTTTGCTTGACTTAATTTTTAAACAAGTCTGAGCTTATTCTTTCTAACCATATTCTAACAGAAAAGTTCTAATTTGTTAATTTTAATTAAAGATAACCTGGTTTTGAGGGATAAAAGATAAGGTGGTATAATAAAGCAATGAAAATACTTTTAGTTTATGCTACCAATTCTGGGGGAACTTTTTTGTCTGGGAAGATTATTAAAGAGGTTCTCCAAGAAACAGACACTGTTTTAATGAAAAAAATAGAGGAAGTTGAAGTTAAAGAGTTTGGAAATTATGATTTGATAATCTTTGGTTCTCCAAGCTGGGATTTTGGTAAAAAACAAGGACAGCCTCACGAAAAATTCCTTCAATTCATAGCAGAAAACAGAGATAAAAGTTTCTCTGGTAAAAAGTTTGCTGTTTTTGGATGTGGTGACTCATCTTACACTTATTTCTGTGGAGCTGTTGATAATTTAGAAATGTTCATTAAAGAATTAAAGGGAGAATTAGTAATTGACTCTTTAAAGATTGATGGTTATTTTTTTGACTTAAATAAAAACACCAAGCTAGTTGATGCCTGGGCTAAAAAACTTCAGAAAGCTCTCTAAAATTATTGATGTTTTCTGAGTAATTCTCTTATATCACGCTTTTTGAGGGGAACATCCACTAGGGGTGTTTTTTTGATTTGGGGAATCAAATTGTGATGAGCAGGACGTTCTTTTTTATAAAAGACGCCAACCGGGATCTTGTTACTTCCCCACTCCCCAGCTTTAAGAAAAGCTTTTTCTTTGTTGGTCGGATCATAACTTTTATCTAACTGATAAATATTCTTTTGAAAATAACCGTGGGTGTATTGTTCGTTGAAAGTTACACAAGGTTGTAAAATATTAAGCAAAGAAAATCCCTTATGTTCGTTAGCTTCAATTATTAACTCGGTTAATCTGGGAATATCACCAGAATAAGCCCTAGCAACAAAAGTCCCACCCGAAGCTATAGCTAACTGAAGAGGATTAATAGGTTCTTCAATATTTCCTTTCGGGGTTGACTTTGATTGGTATCCTTTAGATGAACGAGGAGAGGTCTGGCCCACTGTTAAACCATAAACTGCGTTGTCGTGCAAAAGAATAGTAATATCATCGTTTCTCCTGGCAGAATGGATAAAATGGTTCCCTCCTTCTCCAAGACAATCTCCATCTCCTGTAAAAACAAAGACGTTTAAACGATGATTTGTCATTTTTATCGCAGAAGCTAAAGGCACTGGTCTTCCATGTAAACCCTCAAGACTGTTCATCTTAACAAAGTTAACCATATGACCGTGACAACCAATGCCTGCTGTAAAAACTGTATTGGTATTATCCCATTCTTTTTTTGCTGCAGCGTTTTTAAATGCTGTCCAAATAGAAAAATTACCACAACCAGGACACCAGTTAGGTGGATTTTTGCTTTCAAGATATCTATGTTCTTCAAATGAGTGAGCCATAAAAGTTAAATTATAGATTTAATTTTCTTAACAATTTCTTCAGGATAAAATGGTCTGCCATCATATTTTAAAAGTTTATCTGAAATCTCAATACCTGTTTTTTCTTTTATTAATCCTGTCATTTGTCCAGTAAAATTGTTTTCAATTGCAACTATTTTCTTTGCTCCTTTTAAAATCTTTTTTACTTCTTTTGTAGGAAAAGGGCAGAGCCAGTTCAGGTGCAAGAAATTAACACCAGAAATTCCCTCAATAGCATCAAGAATAATTCCCTTATTGCTCCCCCAAGAGACCAAAGTAAGTTTTGCTCTCTTGGGCCCGAAAAGTTTAGGTTTTAGTAAATCTTCTCTTCTGCAAGTTTCCAATTTTTCCATTCTTTTTTTCATTTGCTGAATTCGGTTTTCTGACGATTCGTCTGAAAAACCAGCTTCATTGTGTTCATCAGAATTAGCCACAAAAAAGTTTCCACTGCCGGGTACTGATCTTTGAGAAATTCCATCTTCGCTTAATTTATACCTAAGATAATTCTTCTTTTTTTTAAAAGTAAGCTTACCTCTATCTATTTTGTAATTTTTATTATCAAAAACAAAGAAACTTTCGTGACTTTCACAAATATGTTTATCAACCAACAAAACCACAGGAGTTTGATATTTCTCAGCTAGATTAAAAGCTTTCATTGTTAAACGAAAAGCTTCTTCTGCGTCTCCGGGTGCTAAAACAATTTTGGGAAATTCTCCTTGGGCAGCATGTAACAGAAATCTTAAATCCCCTTGCTCTGTCCAAGTTGGCATACCAGTTGCAGGACCCACCCTCATTCCTTCCACAATTACAATGGGTGTTTCTGTGATTCCAGCTAAACCATAACCTTCTGCCATTAAAGAAAAACCACCCCCAGAAGTTGCTACCATACTTCGTGCTCCAGCAAAAGAAGCTCCAATAGCCATATTAATTCCAGAGATTTCATCCTCTGGTTGTTGATAAACAAAACCGAACTTTTCCTGCAAAGGAGCTAAATAATGAAGAATATTAGAAATGGGAGTCATAGGATAAATAGCAGCAAATTGAAGTCCACCCGCTACAGCCCCCAAAGCAATTGCATCGTTTGCTGAAACAATGATTTTTTCTTCTTTTTTTTCTCTTGGTTTTAAAGCTTGGCTTATTTTATCTTTGTAGTTGTCGAGCACAAAATCATAACCTGCCTGACAGGCCTTAATATTCTTTTCTGTAATTTCTGATTCTTCACCCCCAAAAGACTCAGCAATTAAATCTTTCAAGTGCTGAAGATTACCCCCCAGAAGGGCCAAGCTCGCCCCCAGTGCCACAGTATTTCTTGTTATAATGTTACCTGCTGCTTCAATGGCTAATCTCCTTAAGGGTACAGGGAAAGCATTAATCTTTTTTGAAATATTAGAAACTTTAACTCCTTGTTCTCCATCATAAACAACGCCAGCTCCTTGAACTAGCTCGTCTTTGTGTAAATCAATAGTTTCTTGATTAAGAGCCACTAGGAAATCTGTAGTTTTTCTTTGGGATCTTACTGGTGTTTCAGAAACTGAAACTTGTAAGACATTATGTCCTCCTCTAATAAGGGATGGATATTCAGTATAGTTAAAAACATAGTAACCACTTCTTGTGGCTGCTTTTGAAAATATCCTCCCAGACGACATAATACCAAATCCAGCCTCTCCACCAATTTTGAAAGTAAACACCTTTTTCATACCCTATTATTTTATCATTTTCTATAATAAATATCTAATTTTTAAGAAAGTCTTTGATAAATTCTTATATACTTCTGAGCTGATCTTTTCCAGGAAAAATCTTTTTTCATTCCGTTTTTTTGAATTTGAGACCATACTTTTTTTTCTTCGAAAATATCAAAAGCTTCTGTTATTTTATTGAGAAAAGATTCAGCTTTGTATTCTTTAAAAAGAAACCCTGTACCTTTGGCTCCCTTCTTAATGGAAATAACTGTATCTTTCAATCCTCCCGTTGCTCTAACTACCGGGATTGTACCATATCTCATAGCTATCATCTGACCTAAACCGCATGGTTCAAACTCAGAGGGCATAAGAAAGATGTCTGCTCCCCCATATATTTGATGAGCTAATTTTTCATTAAATTCTAGATGAGCAGAAAAATTTTCGTGTTTTTTGTCCATCTTTTTGAAAAATCTCTCATATTCTTTGTTCCCCTTCCCAAGAAGAATAAATTGGACTTTCTCTCTTATGAGGTCTTCAAAAATATTTTTCACAAGATCAATTCCTTTCTGATCAGCTAAACGAGTAACCATACCAAGAATTGGAATGTTTGGATTTTGTTTTTCAAAATATTCTTTTTGTAATTCTTTTTTGTTCTCTTTTTTGTCTTTCAGATTCTCAAAAGAGTAGTTCTTTTTTAAAAATTTGTCTTTTTGGGGATTAAAAAAGTCAATATCAAGACCATTTAAGATTCCCGAAAGGTCTTTTTTTCTTCTTTTTAAAATACCTTCAAGGCCAGAACCAAATTCTTTGGTTAAAATTTCTTCAGAATAAGATGGACTTACGGTATTTATAAGATTGGCTGTTTTAATTCCAAGTTTTAAGCAGTTAACTTCTTCTTTAAGGTTTGTACCCAAAAGACGATTCACGGTTTTTGCTTTATATTTCCCCTGATATTTGAGATTATGAATAGTCAAAAGGGTTTTTATTCTCTTCTCTTTTCTAACAAAATAAGGGGTTATACCAACGTGCCAGTCGTGACAATGAAGAATATCAGCTTTGAGAATTTTAGCTACTTTCTTGGCTGCTTTGGAAAGGAAAAGAAACTTTTCTGCTTCTTTTTTTCCTCCCCCAGAAGATGCGTCTTTTTCTGGATAGACGTTTTTTGAACTGAAACGTTTGTTCTCTATGAGAAAAACAGGAACTCTTTCCCCTTGAACTTCAGTTTTCCAGAGATTAAAAGTTTCTTTTTTTCCTTCAAAAGAAACTTCAAGGTTTCCTTCTATTAATTCTCTGTTATCTTTTTTAATTTTTATTACTCCGTAATAAGGTAAAATAACAGAAACATCTAATCCTTTATCTTTTAAAGCTTTTGTAAGAGACCCCACCACGTCGGCCAATCCCCCCACCTTAACCAATGGTCCATATTCTGCTGCCAAATGAATAATTTTCATAAATCTTGAATTTTTCTTGGTTCTGGCTGACCTGGTCTTATTTTTTTGTATTTTTCTTTGTATTTATCCATAAGTTTGGTGATTTTATCATCGGGAATTTCGGTTCTTAAAAGATCAACAGCATGAATAGCGTCGTAAATGTCGTTTTTCGTCTCAAGTTTCCAAACAGCATCTCGCCAAAGAATAGCCTTCTCAAAGTTTTTTTCTTCAACTGCTTCTTGTATTTTCCTTTCCATTAATTCAATAAAAGCGTAATAAACTTCAGGTTTGCCCTTTTCAAGTGTTCTTTCTTTAAAGGGTATTTTAACTGCTTCTTTGTATTTTTCTGCCCTCTTCTCTATCTTGCCGCTTCTTTGCCACCAGAAGGTAACAGAAAGAATTTCTTTGTAATAATTCTCTGCTTTTTTGATTTCTTCTTTTTTTAATTTAGGTAAACTTTTTAGGGCCTGAAGAATAGACCAAGCTCCTTTCTCTATCATCTCAATACTCCACCAGGGCTCCCCAGATCCCCAAAAGAATTGATCTGAAGCTAAGGCCTTGTCTATTTTCTCTTTTGTCTCACCAGAAGGTTCTTTTTTCTCGGCTAATTTTAGAAGATAATTGACGAACTCCCATTGAAGATTTTGAACTTTGTTTTCTGGATTTTTCCAGGAATAAAATTGAGTTCCTTCTTTTATTTCTACGGCAGAAGAGGCCCAGGTTGCTTCGTTGGGAATAACTTCTTCTGTTTTTTTAAAATATTTAGGTAGTTCAGAAAGAAATATTTGTTTTGGTTTTTTAGAAGAAAGGATTTCAAAAAGAGATTTTTCAAGCCCTGGTCTGTGATGACCAAAAGTTTCCCCATCCATTGCAGTGCAAAGATATCTTTCTTTTTCAATTTCATCTCCCAAAACCTCTCTGAAATCTTCTTTACTTCTTACAATTCCGCTCATAATTGAATTTGAAACTCTTCTTTCCCGAAAAGCAATTTTAAGTCCCTTGGGGCTTTTATATATCTTGTTTCTTTTTGGTTTTTTTTCTTTTTTGTATGAAATCTCATCAAGTATTATCATTTCATATCCCATTTCTCTTACTGCTTCCTCAACGTTTTTTGAATAAGCCATTTCAGGAGGGAAAAAACAAAACGGCTTGTAACTTTCACCAAAATACTTCAAGTTAGATTGTTTGTTTTTTTCTATCTGGCGTTTAATGTATTTTTTATCCAAAACAGGGAGAAAAGCATGATATTTGGCAGTTTCTGTAAATTCCAACCTCCCCGTTTCAGCAAGTTTCTTTATTTTCTCTATTATATTGCTATAACCTTTATCTGAAAGAAGCTCTGTTAGAGCTCCACTAATATTCAAGTTAATTTTAATGTTTTTTAAATCCAAAAGTCCCTCAAATAGAGGAAGATAAGATTCGTTCACCACTCTTTTGAGTATTTTGTCTGATTGAGTAGTGGGTTGATATATGTGTAAGAAGTTAATCCAATACATTTATTCTTTTAAAGTCTTTAAAAAAACTTTTTCGTATTCTCTGGCTGAATTAGCCCAGGAAAAATCTTCCTCTATAGCATTTTTTACAAGTTTTTCCCAGGCATTTTTAATTTTAAAAACTGTCGCGGCTTCTATTATAGCAGTGTAAAAAGACCAAGGATCATAATCTTCAAAAAGAACTCCGTTTCCTTCTTTCTTTTCAAAATCAAAATCTTTAACAGTATCTGCCAATCCACCTGTTTTTCTTGCTATGGGTAAAGAACCGTATTTCATGGCTTGCATTTGAACCACTCCACAGGGTTCAAACTTAGAAGGTAATAAAGTAACATCAGAACCAGCAAAAGCAAGATGGGGTAATTCTAGATTGAACTCAAAGATATAACCTACTTTCTGGGGATTTTCTTCTTTTGCTTTCTCAATCATTTTCTTATATCTTCCTTCCCCATCTCCCAAGAACATAATTTGAATATCAAAGTTTTTAAGAAGGGGGTAGATTATCTTTTCTATAAGATCAAAACCTTTTTGGGAAGCCAGCCGAGAAACCATAACGGCTGTGAAGACTTCTGCTCTTTCGGGAAGACCGAATCTTTTCTGAAGAGCTATTTTATTTTTCTTTTTTCTGTTTACGCTTTTGGAATTATAATTTGCAAGAATATGAGGAGATTCTTTAGGGTTGTAATGATCATAGTTTATTCCATTCAATATTCCATAAAGATTATGTTGTCTTTCAGATAATATCATCTCAAGCCCCTCGCCATATTCTGGAGTAAGAATCTCCTCAGCATAAGTTGGTGAGACAGTAACAACCGCATCAGAATACATTATCCCCCTTAGCATCCAGTTAAGTTTAGCTAAACGAGGATCAAAAAAATCAGGAATAGATTCCTGTCCTGAGTCTTTTTCACTTTCTTTCATAAACCTGAAATCACACATTCCCTGGTAAGAAAGATTGTGTATACAAAAAACCACCGGTATTGAAGAAATATCATCTTCTTTATAGGTGGTTTTCAAATAATTGGAGATAAGTCCGGTCTGCCAGTCAGAAGCTACTATAATATCTGGTTTCCAAGATGATTTCTTTATAAATTCTATTACTCCTTTTGAAAAAAGGCTCCACCTTATATGATCGTCTGAATACCCATAGACATTAGCTCTCTTTTCGTAGTACTCCATATTTTCCAAAAAATAAGCAGGAACCGTCTTTTTGTTAGTGTATTTTTTAACATTGCAGGTTAAATTTTTGTGGGGTCCTTCTTTCTGACCAGTTGGAACTTTCAGTTCTTTAATTTCATTTTTTAGTTTATACTTTTCAAGCTCAATCGTGCCGTAGCGAGGAATCATTACTCTGGTATCATGACCTCTCTTTTTTAAAGCTATGGGTAAGGAACGCATAACATCACCTAACCCCCCTGCCTTAACAAAAGGAGCTGCTTCAGAAGCAACAAACAAAATTTTAAGTTTCTTGTTCTTTGAAGGTTTTTTTGGGGCTTTTTTGGGCATATTGATATTAAAACCAGTTCTTTTAAGAACCTTGATTATATCTCAATTATAATACAAATCAGCAATGAAAACAAAGATCCGGTAAAATGCCGGATTCTTAAAACGCTATATTATGTATGTGTTTTAGTATTTAAAATTAGAATATATAGCTCAATTAACTTTTTCAGCAATAGTTTCTTTTTTTCCAAGAAAATACCTAACAAGAATTGGACTGACAATAGTAGTTATAACACTCAAAGATATCATAGCAACCACTATCTTTTGATCAAACAACCCTAACCTGTTGGCAGCAAGAGTAACAGCTAAAGTTGTTGAAAGCTGTGGTATGGTAGATGCCCCTACAACCAAGGAGTGTTTTTGAGAAAAACCATTAAGTTTCCCCCCCAACCAGCCACTCAGAAATTTAGAAATCATAGAACCCAAAACAATCAAAAGAACAAAAAATATTACCCCTGCTGTCTCCGAAAACACGGATATATCAGTCTTTGCTCCGATGATTATAAAAAAAGTAGGAATAAAAAGACCATAGCTCAGAATTTGAATTTTTTTCCTCATCTCTTCTGTTTTAATTGAATCAGACAAAACAAAACCCGCAAAGAAACCAGCAATAATAGGATGAAGTCCCAAAACTTCGAAAATAACAACCACTCCTATTAGTATAAAGAGGATTGATCTTAACTCTTCTTGAAAAAGATCTTTCTTATCGCTAATATATAAAGAAGAAAGGAAACGGACCTTGGGAATAAACCAACGAATAGCCAATAAAGAAACAGCCAATAAAAAATAGAATAAAGGAAGGGGAATCTTGCTAACGGGTTCAATTATCTGCAAAAATAAAGAAAGAAGAATTAAGCTAGCTGCATCTTCTAATATTGTTGCTCCAATAATTGATTTTCCTAATCTGGACCCAAGGAGGTTATTAACTTTCAAGGAAGGAATAATAATGGCAATAGAGGAAGAAATAAAAACAATTCCCAAGAGGGTTGAAGTTAACAAACTATAATTAAAAAGTAATCCTGTCCCAATTCCTACTAAAAAAGGAATTGCTGAGTTTAAAACAGAAAGACCAAATATACCTTTTTTGAAATTTTTAAAACTGGAAAACTCTGTTTCCAGGCCAGCCATAAACATTAAGAAAATAAGGCCTACCTGGCCAATAAAGTTAATAGTTTCATTTATCTGAACCAAGCCCAAAAAGTGAGGCCCGACAATCATACCTCCAATTATTAAAGTAACCACCCAAGGTAAATGGAGGCGCCTGAAAACTTCTGAAAAAAATACACCAGCAAAGACGATTATAAAGAAAGATAGGAATTCTTGCATATTATTCTACCAAGATTTAACTTTCTTCATTATATCACAAACCAAAAACCCGAGAAAATAATCTCGGGCTATTCTGCTCTTCTGTCTGGACAATGTTAGAGTTGGGATTAAGTAACAAACTAAATCCGACCAAAATTATAATTTTTATTTTATCTTTCTATTTTTGACTCTTTTATAATTAAAAAATAATTACCTGAAAACAGCTTTTTTTCAAACTTGAGGAGCTTCTTTAAGTTTCATTTTTTCAGATATTTATTTTGATAATTGTTAATTTGTTTTTTTAAAAAATCTTTTACTTCTTTCCAAGAAACAGGAATTATCATCTTGGGCACAGGGTCTTTCTCTGCATCTTCAAAATAAATTAAACTTTTCATAATATGTATCATGTTGTATTCTACACCCTTATGCTTTTTTTCAAATAATTCCAAAAGTTTCTCAAGGGATAGTTCTTTTTTACAAATAAAATAAATATCTATAAAATCCTTTTTTGTCCCCCGGGAGGAAATGGCCGATATCTTCATACAACCAATATCTCTAATATCTCCTATTTGGATTGTTTCAAATTTTTTTAAAGGGAAAAGCTGGAGATAGTCATATTTTAAAAAAGTAATTTTTGTTCCTTGAAAATTAATATGGAGCGTATTCTCTGCCTCATCTTCAACCGAAAGTTTTCCTAGTTTTTTTATCTTTTGAATTAGGAGTTTGGTATCTATATCTTTCTTGGTGAAAAAATCTAAATCTAAAGAAAGTCGATGTTTTAACTGTAAAGCCAAACCTGTTCCTCCAGCTAAATAGAAGTTTTCAAGTACATTTCCTTTGCTTAATATTTCCAAATTGTTCTTTGTTTTTTTAGAAAGGATTTTTTGAGACATAAAATCTCATTTTTATTAACTCCTAAAATAAATCGCCAAAAATTAGCAGTTTTAGAAGAAAGTCTTTTTGATAATTTAAGAACTCTTTCAATTTCTTTTTGGTCAAACTCTTTTTCCATCCATTTAACTGCTTCTTTATTACCAAATTCTAAAATTCTTTCAATTACAAATCGAGAGTACTTTTCTATGTCCAATTCTGAAATATTAATATCCCAAAAATATTTTCTAAGAAATTTGGGGATTCTCTTCATAACCTAATTCTATTTTACCATAAATTATCTTAATTTTACAGAAAATTAAAAACCCAAGAAAGTCCTCTAGCTTGTTCGGGACAGACAATCTCGGGAATTTTTAGTTGTGATAAACAACAACTGGCTGCCCTGTCTAGACAATGTTAGAACTGGATTGGCAAATTAAAACAAAATTAAGGTTTTGATTATCTTTTCAAATTCGTTTAACGTTGTATTGATTTTTTCTTCTTGTTCTCTTATTTCTGCTGGAGTTGCTTCTCTCGGCTCACCAAAAGCACCCACTCCCGCTAAGAAATCTACATCCTCGTAGTAAAATTTAGATATTATTGTATAACATCTTCCATTGTGAACTGTTTTATATACATAACCTATACTTCTTTTACCACCCATGGCGCTTTCTGGGATTCCTTTGTGTTTTTCAAAATCTATTCCGTTAATTTCGATATCTGTTGCTGTTTTGTATTCTTGTTTTAGACAATTTTCTAAATCTTCTTTTTCTTCTCCCACATAAATATCTATACCATCATTTAAAACAGTCCACTTCTGTTCTGAAGGTTTTTCTATTGATGAAACACATCTTCCATTGTAGTTTCCAAATACACAATCTTTTCCTACTTCAAAAACTTTTGGGAAAGTTGTTTCAAAACCATATTTTTGGTTCCTATATATATTCTGTTCTTCTCCTTCTATAATTTCTTCTTCTGGTTTTTCTTCTTCTTCGCTTTCTTTTTTCTCTAGTTCTTCTTTTTCTTGAATTACTAAAGGTTCTTCTTTAAATATTTTCTTTTGATAATAAAAAACTCCCCCAACTACAGCCCCAGCCAAAAGAACAATAATGAGTATAGCTATTGGAGTGGAAATTCCTTTGTTTTTGAAATTAACCATAGTTTTAATAAGGGTTAATTGTAATTATTTTATTATATCACATTAAACCCCGAGAAAACAATCTCGGGCTTGTTACTCCCCTGTTTGGACAACATTAGAACCGAGGTAATGGGTATTAAAAAGAAAAGAACCCTTCTTTGTTAGGATTCTAAGTTTAGATTATTTTAATTGCTTATCTAAACCAACAAAAGTTAATGCTCTAGTTTTATTCCAAGTTTATCAGCAAGCTGTTTAATCCATTTCTCGTGACGGTCAACTTTATGAGATAAAGCAACCATCTCCTGGAAGTAAGTGTCTGCTTTCTTAGCGTAGGCATCAATAGAACCCTGAAGGTTTGAAAAATCTTTCTCTAATTTGTTAAGTTTTTCATCAACCCTATTAAACTTCTTATCTAAATATTCAACTAGTTCTGAAAAATCTTTGTTCATATATTTTTATTATAATTACTCTAAAAATAGTATCAAATTCTGCTCCGAACTCTGAACGAAATCCGAACTTTTTTCAAAGAGAACCCAGAATAATAATGAGGTGCGTTTCCGCTTGCCTCCTCCGCCAGCTGGCGGATACGGCAAACCAAAACAGATAAATTTTCTCTACATTTTTTAATTTTTTCGCGCGCAATTTTTTCTTTTAAAAGGAAAAGAAAATTTTTCTGTTTTGTGTTTCTCTTAATCAGAGAAAAGCGGAAACGCTCTATTCTTAATCGCAAAAGGGCAAAAATTCCTTCCCCCAGACCCCCTTCCTTTTTGCCCTTT
>CAYZYK010000008.1:21074-26804 GCA_964482615.1 uncultured Candidatus Saccharibacteria bacterium | reverse complement strand
TTAATCACAGAGTCAAATCATGTTTCGGTCAGATAGTTAAATTACTTGACACGTTGTTTAGCGAAATTATCTATGATACAATGAAGATTGTAAATTAATTTTTATTTAATAAAAATATGGTTCCAAAATTATCTTCAGAAAAATCTCCTTTTGTTAAAATAGCAAAAAAGATTTGTCCTGCTGTAATAACTATTGTAGTATCAAAAGACCTTCCTAAAATAGAAGGGTTTTATCTTTTTCCTTTTGGAGGAAAAGAGTTTATGATCCCAAAAATGGAAAGTGGGAAAGCGGGAAAGAAAGAAAAACAGAAAATAGGTGGAGGATCAGGATTCATTGTTTCAAACGACGGATACATTATTACCTCAAATCATGTAGTAGCTGACACTAAAGCTGATTATACTGTAATTTTAGAACCAAAGAAGAAATACCCAACTAAAGTAATGGCAAGGGACCCAATAAACGATCTTGCTATTCTTAAAATAAGACCAAAAAAGAAAAATTTGCCCTTTTTGGAGCTGGGAGATTCCCAAAATATACAGTTGGGAGAACAAGTTATCGCTGTAGGAAACGCTTTGGGAGAATTTCATGATACTTTAAGCACTGGTATCGTTTCTGGTCTCAGCCGCTACATTACAGCTCAGCACCATTTCAACCAGAAAGCAGCAAGATTAAGAGGTCTTATCCAAACTGATGCTGCTATAAACCCGGGTAACTCCGGAGGACCCTTGGTTGATCTAGACGGAAAAGTAATAGGAATAAACACGGCTGTTGTTCTGGATGCCCAGAATATTGGTTTTGCTATTCCTATAAATTATGCTAAAAAAGACCTAAAAGAAGTTAAAAAACATGGGAAAATAAAAGTTCCCTTTTTGGGAGTAAAATATATTTTACTAAACAAAGAAATAGCTAAAAAAAATAAACTACCGGTAAATTATGGAGTTTTAGTTATAAGAGAAACCCTAGGAGAACCACCCGTAATTAAAGATTCTGCTGCAGACAAAGCAGGGCTTCAAGAATACGATATAATTTTAAAATGTAACAAAGAAAAAATAACTCTTAAAAATCCCTTAGCTAATATTCTCCAAAAATGTAAAGTTGGAGAAAAAATCACCCTTCAAGTTCTAAGGAATAAAAAGAAACTAGAATTAGAAACTAAACTACAAGAAAAGAAATAATATTATGAATAACACGGAGTCTGAAAGACAGAAATACCTTAAAAGAAAAAAGATTCTTGAATTCATAGAAAATAACGCAAAGAAAAGTGATTTTATTAATTGGCTTAACACCCAACACGATCTTACCTTTTCAGAAAAAGAAGATTGGGAAGACATTAAAAATAGAATTATCAAAGAAAAGAAAATAAGAAATAAATCTTTGCAGATTTATGCTGCTTCTTTAAGTTCAGATGAAGACATAAAAAAACTGATCAAAGATGTTGAGCAGGAAACAAAAAAGGCCAAACAAGTAGTAACAAAACTCTCTTATCTTTCCGGTTTCAGGAAATTCTCTATTACAGCTGGTGGAGCGCTTATCCTTGAAGGATTAGTATTCTTTATTTTAGGAGCTGGATTTTTCTTCGGGGTTTTAGAATTCAATATCTCAGAAACCCTCAATATCTATATAGCTGTTGTCTCCTCTATTTTGGGATTATTAAATATTACAGGGGGGCTTCTTTTAGCTACAAGATAAAAAAGACATAGAAAGTTAGGAAAACAAAAAGCAGAAAAGATAGAAATCCTCCCCAAAAAAGCCACTTTATTCTTTCTCTCTCCAACCAAGAGACAAGATATAGAAAAAACCCCACTGTGGCCCATATAAGACCAGCAAAAAGAGCCTCTTTCCCCACAAACAATAGAATTAAAAAACAAAATCCCGCTACAAAAAGAGGAAACCAAGGGAAGAAAGGAACACGAAAAGGTCTCTCCATATAGGGTCTTTTTTTTCTTAGTTGGATAACAGCAAAAGAAATCAAGATAGCACTAACCAGAAAAACAGCGTTTCCCAAATAAGCAACGAATTTTACGGAGTTAGTTAAAATTAAAAACAAAACCAGGAAAGTTATAAATATCAATGCTCTGCCGGGAATGTTCCATCTATTTAGGGGGGTAAAGATACCCCCGAAGAATCCTTGTTTAGCTACCCGGCGCAATTCATAAGAACCAAGCAGAAGCATTGTTACAAGAGCGCTTAATGTAGCTATAAGAGCACCCGCTGTTATTAAAATTTCAGCCCATACTCCCGACTTTCCTGCAATCAGAAGTAAGGGAATTTTAGAACCACCTAGAATTTGAGGGGAAACTAAATTCACCCCCAAAAGAGAAACGCCGAAAAACAAAAGCGTTGCCAAAACAACACTTGAAATTAAAGCACGAGGGATATTTTTTGCCGGATCTTTAACTTTCTTTACCACGAGAGCAATGTCTTCATAACCTATAAAAGCTGTGTAAATAAGGGCAGAGGCAGCAAGTAGGGAAGTTACACCCCCAAAAGAAAACCCCTTGAAAAGATCAAGAAAAATATGGTCTTCCGATAAGATTAAAAACAGGAAACCAGACAAAGATAAAAACAACAAAACAGCAATTATTCTCTCTATATTCGTTCCTCTCTCCATTCCTCTCCAACTCAAAAATGCAAAAATTAGAACAACACCTATTGCGATATAAAGAGGGGGAATAGGCAACAATAAATGAAAATAGTAAGAAAATCCTAGCACATTTACAGCACCATAAGCAGCGTCTCCTAAAACTATCAGCCAAGATATTATAAAAGGTAAAATACCTCTTCCGTATACATTAAAAAGTAAATCAAAAAATGACTCTGCAGGATAAGTAGTAGAAAGTAATTCAGCGTAAATTAAAGCTAAAAGTAGGGCTAAGAATCCCGCTATTAAGAAAGAAAAAGGTAAATTATCACCAGCAATCCCAGCTCCCGGACCCAAAAGAACAAAGATTCCAGATCCTATCATAGAACCCAAACTCAAAAGCGTTAAACTAAAAAATCCTATGTTTTTTTTAACTCCTTTTGTCTTATTTTCAATTACTATTTGTTTCTTTTCCATAACTAATTATTTACTCTATTGTATCAGAAAAAAGCAAACACCTACAAAAAGCTTTAAATTTAAAAATATGGATGTTAAAATATTAAATATTCGAAAGAAGTTAACCCAGCTCTTTTACAAAAAGGAGAAAGAAAATGAAAAAAGTCATATCGGTCTTTCTTTTCGTTGTTTCTTTTGCCCTTATTTCAATTGTTTGTGCAGAAGGAAAAACTATCCCACATGAACCTGGGCCCGAGAGAGATAAAATAATTAATTTTACATATAGTGCTGAAAGCGAAGGACAAACAGCAGAAATTAATCTTTTAATTGAAGAGAGCAAAGAAAGAATAATTATAGAAGGCAGTTCTGATGTCCTCTACCAATTCTTGGGAATAAAGGAAAGAAGACAACTTCTTATAAGAAGTATTATCAACTCTGAAACTCTCTCAACAACCCACTTCTTTATGCGGAGAGTATACTACGAAAAGAATAATAGTCATTGGAAAAGAACAGAAACAAAAACAAGAGAGGCTGCCTTTCATCCAGAAAAAAAGGAAGTGGAGCGTTTAGACAGAAAAGACATGAATGGAAGAAATAAAATCTATTCTGAAAACGAAGATTATCCTCTCAACGAAGGACAATTAGTAGATGACAGAATTATAGTTGACCCTATTTCAATTTTCTATTTTATTATGAGAACCAATGAGATAGATAATCTAAACGGAAAAGAAATTATGTACAGCAGAGGGAAAGGGATTTATCCCTACAGATTCTCTGTCTGGAAAGAAGATAACAATTATGTTGTGAAAATAACAACTCCCGAAGCTCCTGTTTCAATCAAGTGCTGGTTAAATGGCAACCAAGAAATAGAAAAAATAGAAATGATATTCTGGGGTCCTCTCCCAAATGTAGAGATGTATCTTGAAAAAAGAGAAGAAAGCAAACAAAAATCAGAAGCGAAAAAAGAAACAACCCAAAAATGAGACATTCCAAAATAGTATCGAGGCCAAAGCGTTGGCCTCTTTTTTTAAACCAAAGAAAAATAATCTGCAGGAAAAAATTGGTCTTTAATTTTAGATCTAATCAAGCTATTAATTACCCAACCAATCAAAAAACAGATTATCGGGGAAAAAGGGGGAACAAATAAATGAACAATTTAGAATTTCTCTTTCTCTACCAAGGAAAAGATTTTAATAAAAGAGAGGTAAGATATGGATAAGCTGATAATTGGTCCGACACGAGGTCCCCACATTTTAAAAGAATTAGAACTTTCTTTTTCCATAAAGCCAGTCAAAGCCTTTCTTTGTTATATTCCTAATCTTATTTTTTTTCTCTTCAGTTAATCTTCTTGAGCTATATAATTGATAAACTTTTGATTTTATACCACAGAAACTCAAAGTAAAATATTTCACAGCCATTTTGGGGGCTTGCAAAAGTAACCAATAAAAAATCCATGGGCTGCTTGCAGTTAAAAAGAGAATTGCTTTTTTTCCTTTAAGGAGCCTCTGGGGAAATATCTTTCCTTTCTTAAAATTGAAGGCAAATCCAGGAGTTAACACTCTGTCAAAAAACCCCTTCAATATTGCTGGTGTGCTTCCCCACCAAACAGGATAGATTATAATTAAATTTTGACTTCCTTTTATTTTCTGTTGAAATTCTTTTGTTCCTTGAGATACTTTTCTGTTTCCCGCAGTATAAAGTTCTTCTTCTTTTAAAACGGGGTCATAGCCTATTTTGTACAAATCAATCACTTCAAAATCCACTTTTCTTTTTTTAAGCCCTCTTTTTGTTTCTTTAAGAAAAGCATTACAATGTCCTTTTGTGTCAGGATGTGAGTAGATAATAAGGGTTTTCATTATTATTTTCTCTGGATTTTACGATTATTCTACAATAATAGTTCCTGTATGACCGGGGTTTAGATGATTATGATATTTCCAACTGCCAATCTTCTCGAAAGTAAAATGGTATTCATCACTAGCGCCACATTGATCAAAAGCTTTCTTTTCAGTATCGGGACAATGTTCACTTAAAGTAGTGCCACTGTAGGCTGCGTGAGTGGGATGTACGGCTGATGCTGTCCACATCATCTGAATGCTTTCGTTTTTGAAAATTACTTTATCTTCTTTTTTTATTATTAATGTTGAAGGAAAGTAACCATCATCAGTATAACGAACAATATGTTCCTCTCCTTGTCTGTTCTCCTTTTCAGAATCTGATGTTCTACCCATTTCTTGTCTTTCTTTTGTTTCTACTGTTTCCGTTGATTGATCTTCTTGAGGAGCTTGGGCTTGCTGAGATTCTCCGCTTCTCAACACAAGATATGCACCCAATAGAATAACAACAATAACAACAACGGTTATAATAATCTTTTTATTCATATTTAAATAAAATTAAGTTTAATTATTGATCAACCTTTAATAAATATTTTATTTCTAAAATTAAAAGAGGAAAAAGAATCAGTCATAATCGCAACAGTTCCTGCTAAAATGCCAATATCTCGTACAGTAATGTCTGTAATATTAGTTACAGTAAGTATGATTAAAATATGTATTGACCCCAAAAGTGCAGTTAACCAGACATGCCAACCGATTAAGAACAGAACTCCAATAATAATATCAAGAATTGCTATTGCTATCATCAATTAAATAATAGAAACTGGTAATAATTCAATTGTTCTGGTTCTAATATATCCC
>CAYZYK010000008.1:0-20974 GCA_964482615.1 uncultured Candidatus Saccharibacteria bacterium | reverse complement strand
AAAAGTAACACCCAATCCAATTCTTAATACATGATAAGATGTTTTTTTCATGAAGATTAAATTTTCCCTGTAGCTTCTTTCAGTTTTTTAGCTGATTTTTTAAGCAAATCTTTTTCTTTTTTGGAAATATCAAGTTTAATCTTATCTACTATTCCTCCTCTTCCCACAACAGCGGGCATACTCAAACAAACGTTTTTTATTCCATATTCTCCCTCAAGTAAATGAGATACTGGCAAAACTGTTCTCTTATCAAAAAGAAGTGCTTTTATTGTTTGAGTAACCCCAGCTGAAATAGCATAATAAGTAGCTTGCTTCCCTTCAATAATGGCGTATGCTGCATTCTTTGCGTTGTTAAAGATTTCTTCTTTCTTTTTGGGAGATATTTTTTTGAATTTATCAATACGAGCGTTTCCTATGCTTGCTGTACTCCACAAGGGAACTTCACTATCTCCGTGTTCCCCAACGATATAGGCGTGAATGCTTTTTGGATTAACCCCTAGATGTTGGCTCAAAAGCAAACGAAAACGAGCAGAATCAAGTATGGTTCCTGAACCAAAAATTTTATTCTTTTTTTTAGGAAACATTTTTATTGAAAGGTAAGTTAAGACATCTACTGGATTAGTTACCATAACGACAACTATATCCTGGTTTGATTTAAAAATCCTAGGAATTACTTCTTTGATAATCAGAGAGTTCTTTTTAATTAAATCTAAACGGGTTTCTCCTGGTTTTTGAGCAGCCCCACAACAAATAACAGCAACCTGGCTATCTTTTAAATCTTTGTATGTTCCCACTTTAACCTCGGTATATCCCCAAAAAGGAACAGAATGTTGTAAATCCATTACCTGGGATTTAACCAATTTTTTGTTTATATCAATTAAAGCAATCTCTTCTGTAATATTGGCCGAGATTAAACTATAAGCTGTGGTGCTCCCGACCATGCCAGCTCCAATAATAGTTATTTTATTTTTCATGTTTTTAGTTTATTTTTCTTTATTATAACATAAATCAAAACCCCGATAAAAAATCTCGGGGTTTTAAAATGGGTCGTCTGGTTGAATCAATTAGAACTTATCTAGCTTTACAATATTAAGGAAAATAACTTAATGCTTTTTTAATCTCTTCTAAACAGTTTTTAATTTTTGGCTCATCAATTGAAGAATCAAAATAGTCACAATCTTTTCTTACCTCACGAGCTACAGACAAAGTATGACCAATATCTTTAAAGTTTGTATTGTTTAGACCTCTGTAGTGTCTAGCTAATTTTATGTGAGGATTATCTGGCCATGCATACTGTATAAATTTTTTATTTCCCTTTAGTGTATTGCAAGCATAATCTAGGGCTATATTATAAAGAGAATAGTAAGCCCGACTTGCTGCAGACCGTAAGCAAGCCTTTTTAAGTGTTTTTTGGTTACTTAGTTTCTCTGCTAAGCTAAAATAATCTTCCCAGTTAAAATTTGACATTTTACATAAACTCTAATCTTAAAACTAAACTAAGTATTCCTTTGTCTGTTAAGGGAAAAAGCCATTCTTTTTTTATCTTATTCATTCTTTCTCGAGCTTCTTTAATGTCTAGTTTGGTTCTTATCTTTAAAAATAATTCCATTTCGTCGCCCGTTTCTTCTGGCTCTGTTACTATCTCTAACTTTATCTTAGATTTTCCAAAATATTCAAAAATTTTATTAGGTGCTTGTCTTAAGGCATTAATAGTTTGGGGATATTTTAAAAAGAATTTTTCAGTCTGTTCTTTGTCTTTTACTTCGCACCCTCGATTTTCTAAAAAGTCCAACAGGGATTTAATTTCCGTTCCTTGTTCAGAAATTTCAGGTCTAGAAAAAAAAGTTAGCCTTGGCTGGTCGAAATTTACCACATAAGCTAATTCACCCCTAAAAACAGGTTCAGTTATAGGTTTAGTTAGTGGCCTTTCTTTAAAATCACTTTCTTCTTCACTAGGCTCCTCTATTTCTTCCGAATAATAATCTTTTGGTTCCTCATTAACCGTAAGAATCTCTTCATCAATTGTAAGAAGTTTTTCAAACATTTTATTTTTTTGTTACGTTAAACTTTATTTTTTTTAGAAGATCTTTGTTTGAGAATACCTTTATTTTAAAATCGCCCTCTTCTGCTATCTTAACACCTGGTATTTCTATTATCATGCCGTATTTCTCAGATTTCGAGACTTTTTCTTCTGGTATTGTTCTTTTAAAGCCTGACAAAACCTTTTTACCAGAAGGAGACTGAATCTCTAGACTAATAAGACTTCCTTTCTTATCTTTAATTGTAAAATCTAATACTAAATAAAAATTTTTCCTGAAAGGAAAGGAAGAACATCGTATGTTAGAAAATATACCAGCAATTAACGGAGTGCCGTTCCTCAAAATAGAGGCGTATTCACATAAATGAAAGAAGTTTAATTTTAGCATGTTTTATAATTAAATAATTTCATAATTTCTTTTAATTATTTTAACATTTTATTAATTTTTACGAAACAAGGATAAAATGGGTGACCGAGCGGATTCGAACCGCCATCGCTCCCTCCACAGGGGAGAGCTTTAACCATTAAGCTACGGTCACCATGGTGCCCTCAGCAGGAGTCGAACCTGCACTCTTGTCCTTAGAAGGGACCTGCTTTATCCAGTTAAGCTATGAGGGCTCAACGATATATTTTATATCAAATTACCACTTTGGTCAACTTATTCTGGAGGAATAATAAGATTTTGACTAGGTTGTAGAACCCTAGCAGTGTAGGTAGAAAAAGTATTTCCTTCTATATCTGTTATCTCTTTCCAGCGGAAACCTGTTCCCAAATATTTTTCAGCAAGATTCCATAAATTATCTCCCCTGATAACAGTATAAGTTAAAGGTTCGGTTGATTCTTCTTCTTCCTCCTCTCCCAGCAGAAAGGGATTTTGATATTCTCTTTCTTTAATCTCTTTGAATCTTTCTTTCTTTTGTTGCCAATAATTTAAAACTTCTTGGTAGGTTCTTTCTTTAAATCTAATGGTTGTTTTTGAAACTTGGGGTTGTTCTTTCTGGGCTAAAAAACTATGTTTATAAAAAACAATTCCAGCCAAAAACAAGCCCAAAAGGATAGATAGCAGAATAGTAAGAAATGTATGCTCTCCCAAAAACCAAATTATCTTTTTGGCTTTTTTTACTTGATAAGCTACTTTCTTTAAATTAGCTGAGTTGATTTTTTTCATATCTATTTAGTAAAAACTTTTATTGAAAGATTAGCTTCAATATTACCAAGAGATTTTCCTTCTGGTCCGATCGCTCCCTTGTTCAACTCATTAACAGTTAGGTTTTGACTTTCTATCAAATAGGAACTTGCTTCAATTTTTTCTAAGAATCTTAAAAAATTAGAGAAACTTCCTTTCAGTGAAATCTGGAAAACAGTATTATCCCAAAGATCAGAACTTGTCTTCTCTCTTTGGGGTATTATAGCGGATATTTCTAAAGAAATATTAGAATTTGCAGCCCTTGTTTCCAAAAACTGAATAAATTGGAGAGGTGTTTCAGGATCAACAAAAAGTTTATCTATTATTTCCAAGTTAGGCTTGTACTCTTGGTAATTTTCCTTAAACTCTTTTAGTTCTGTAATCTGTTTTTCAAGAAAGACCAATTCTTTTCTTGTAGTTATCAATTGCTCAGAGTTTTCTTTAATACCTTCAAGTAAAGGATAAATTAACACTACAGCCAAAATCAAAACAGCAAAACAGAAAATTGCTAAGATAATATATATTTTCTTTTTGAGATTCATTTTTTAATCTTAAAGGTTACTTCAAAATCAATTTCAGTAGGTTGAGCCCAACTCAAAGGAGTAAACTTTACATCATCAATTTTGTTCTCTTTCTTGAGCCCTGTCTGGAAAATCTCTAAGATTTCTCTGCTGGGAGAAAATCCGGAAATGGAAACTTGAGTCATTTTCTCTCCTTTCTGCAAGGCAAGATCGGTAAAGTATATTGAAGCTGGTTTAATTTCTAAGACGTTTCTTAATCCTTCAACAAAATAGATTTGTTCATCATAAAATGTTTTGAGTTTAATGAGTTTTCTGTTGTATTCTTTAATTATCTCTTGGAGCTCTCGGATCTCTGAACTTTTATGCTCTTGTTCTCTTTTTTCTAAAATAATCTTTTCTGATTTAACTTGTCCCTCAATATATATTTTAATAGAGAATAAAGCTAAAATCAGACAAATTAAAAAGATTAAAACAGAAGAACCTAAAATTATTATCAGTTTTTCTATTCTTTCAAGATGAAGATGTTTTTTTTCTTCTGGAGGTAAAAGATTAATCATAATTTGTAAAAATTATTCTTCAATTCCCCTCAAAGCCAAACCAAGTGCTGTGGTAAAAGATAGAGATTCTTCATGGCCCATCCTTAACACTTTCTTTGGTTTTTTATCAGAAATGTTTATCCAGGGATTACCGACCTCAACAGGGATCTCTAATTTTTCTGAGATATAATTATCAAGACCTTTCAGGTTGGCTCCCCCGCCACAAAGAATTATTTTCTTTACCGTACCCCCCTCTGAAAGAGGGAGATGCTCGTGGGAAGCGTGGCTTTTGTAAAAATCAAGGTATTTTTTGGTCTGGCTTAACAGTTCAATTAAGGTCGGTTCTATTGTGTTAAAAACCCTTTTTGATTTTTTATCTTTGTCTCTGTTTTTAAGATTATAATTTATCTTTATCTTCTCAGCCCCTCTGAAATTAAGGTTCATTTTTTTTGAAATTTCATTAGTTACATTCTCAGAACAAAGAGAAGTAGAAAAAGTAAATCTAAGAGAACGACCAACAAAAAGAATAAAGCTTGTTCTACTTCTCCCAAAATCGATCAAAAGTAAAGGAAAAGGGCTTGTCCCGTTTTTTACCAAAGCTCTAATTATAGCTTGTGATTCTATTTCAAGTACTCTCGGTGAAAGACCTGCTTTCTTAAGAGAAAAAACATAAGGATCAACTATCTTTTTGGGCAAAGCGTTTATTAAAACATCTAGATGATCAATACTATTTTGAATCGGCTTTATCTCCTGGCAATCGAGATAAACATCCTCAACCGGCAAAGGAATATAGTTTTCTGCTTCATAAAAAACAGATTTTTTAAGCTCCTCTTCTTTCATTTTCGGCATCTGTACAACCTGCAAGAAGGTTTTTTCTTCTGGCAAAGAAACAATAACGTATTTTGTTTTAAGTGAGTCTCCTTTAAGATTAGTTAAGCTTTTTTTAATTTCTTGAGCTAAGCGTTCTTTATCTTTAACTTCTCCTTTTTCAATAATACCCGGTTCAATTTCAGTTTCCCCCCAGCAAGCCAAATCAAAAACACCTCTCTTTTTTTTGAGTTTCACAATTTTAAGAGAGCGATCTGATATATCAATTCCGAAACTTTTAGGGTTTAAAGTTAAAAATTCAAGCATTAGTTCCTAAATTAAACTTTGGTCTAATCTTATTTTAAAACATTACTCAACTTCTTGCCAACTTGTAACTTGCCAATCACCCCCAGGTCCAGATGAAAAAGAAATATCTTCCATGCCAACCTCGTATATAACTCCAGCATTGTTCTTAAGGTGAACTCCATAACCCGTAACGCTTCTTAACCCGGTGGTGTCCTGGATTATAACCCAACCATTTTGGGTATAAAGTATATCGGTTTCAAAATCATCCTGGATAAGAATAGCATCTCCATCGAAAGTAGAAAGCAACATAAGATAACTGCCTTCCTGTCCCGAACCTAAAGCTTTTGCTTTGTCTTTCAATGTTATTTTATCATCGCTTATTATCACCCCTCCCAAAGAACCAAAAGAATCGTTATCTAGTCTAACTCTGCCTCTGTTCTGAATAACAATTTCACCTGTTACCCATATAGTTCCAGTAACGTCCAGCTTAGCTTGATCTTGAATAATCATTTTCCCTTCAATTTTTATTAGTCCCAGGCTTGCTTCGCTCTGTCCGGTTAAAATATAATCTCCAGAATAAGTGCCACCCGATTCAGCATCTGTTTTCCATTCATCAATTTGAGTTGAGGGAATGGGCAAGGGAAGAGGTGTTATTTCTTCACTCAACATTTCAACAGAAGAAGCAGTACAGTTACCCGGATCAGTACAGGTTAAGGTTCCTGTAATATCGGAGTTATTGCAAATATCAACAAAAGCATTTTCACCTATTGTAACTCCATCAATATAATTTCCGACTTGAGAAACTTTAACTGAACCTGTGATCTCGGTTGCAGATTCAGCTGTAATATCACCGTTTGAAAAAATGTTCCCTTCAACAAAACTTCCATTGTCCATTAACAACCCTCCTTCACCAATTTGAGCACCGTAATAAAAAGAAATATTATCAGAAGAAATTTCATAAACTATCTCTGTTTTTCTAATCTTGTTTGAAACGTTTCCTTCAGAAACAATAGTCCTTGAACCCCCAAAAACATCTGAAACATTCACTGTTGTTTCACCCTCCCCAACGTTTAAAGTGTAAGGGGAAGACCACTCCATATCTTTGATTAGCCTTAAAAGAATATCTTCTGTTCCAGCTTCAGCAGCATAATATGACTGAGTAGATTTAACAATGTTCTGAGTAATTTGTTGTTCGATATAAGTTAGAACAAAAATACTGACAGCCGAACCGAAAATAATCACCATTATTAAAATAGTAAGAAAAAAAGCAGCAAATCCTTTCTGTGTTGTTTTTCCTTTTTTATTCTTAAAATTTTTCATTTTAATAAGATCTTAAACTGACAGAGGAAGTGATATTCACGGTGCTTGGATAATGGGGGTATGTTTTTGAACTAATTTCCAAATTAATCTGCAAAGAAGGGGGAGAAGTACCAATTTGAGTAAATGACAAATTGTTAACTTCTACTTTATCTGAAGTTAAAACAAAAGGTTCTTCTGATTCCTTTTTTAAACAAAGATGTTTTTCACAAAGATAAAAGTCAATAAAAGTTGTGTCTTCTCCTTCGGGTAAATATCTCTTAGTTTCAAGAGAAAGCTGTTCTTGAGTTGTAGTTGGAGTATAAATACTCTCTGCTGCTATTATTTCTTTCCTCATATATCCCATAACTCTCTGAAGATTAGTTAAAACTTCGCGTGTAGCTCTAAGTTTGTTGTTTATTCTAGTAACCCAAACAAAAAAAGAAGAAATAGCTAAAAAAATAAGGGATAGAATCAGAATATAAACCAAAACTTCAGTTAAAGTAAAACCTTTCTTTGAATTAGTAAAACTCATTGTCTCCAATTAGTTAAATAAGTAATAATTTCTACCTTTTGGTTCTCCTGTGTCAAAGAAGAGAACCAAGAAACAGTTGCTTTAACCTTCAATGTCTCGGGGTCTTCTGTGCCAGACTGAGAAATATTATCGTTTGTATCTCGGTATACTTTTTCAAAAACTATTTTTCTGGTAAATTCTTCTATATTTTCCTCTCCTTGAATTAAATCCCATACTGGAGGAGTACCAGTTGTTTTCTGGGGATAATAAGCTATTCCTGTTGTAAGCACGCCCAAGCCTTCTGTATCCCAATCTGTTTGGTCCCGAAAATTCCTTGTAGCTTCAATTGTTTCCTGGACTAATTTTTCAGCTAAAACGGTTTGTTTGTTTGAGCGGACAATTCTTAAAGAAAAGGTAATCAACCCCAAAAGACTAGTAAAAACAACAGCAACAACAGCAACAACAACTAGTATTTCTATGGTTGAGATTCCTTTTTTGAATTTTTTATTTTCTTTTTTTATTGCCATTGAGAGTCTTCAACGTAGATTGAACTGTTAGTTGTAGTTAAACCATCAGCTGAATATTCAATAAGGGTTCCTGAACCATCTCCGCTAATCTCTATTTTAAGAGATTTAGTATTGTATCTTCTATCTCGATGCACAGAAAACAAAGTATCTGGATTGTTTAATCTATGAGTGTGTATTTTTATCTTTTGGATTTCTCCCCCAACGTTAATCTCTTTTTCCCAATAAATCTGATCTCCTTCAAGATAGTTGTTAATCGCAAACTCCTCTGTTGTGCTGGTATTGAAAGTTAAGGTTAATTTTTCTGTGGTTGTATCAATAACCCTATCGTAAATTATATGAACATGTCTTGAATCTCTTATTCTGCTATCTGTTAGCGGAGAAAAAGAAGTAGTGCTTACTTTTCCCGAAGGTTCAATGTAGATAGTTCCCATTTTTGTAGGGTTTTTCCTTAATCTCAGTTTAATATTTCCAGAATTTAAGGTGTTACCTGTTATTCTCTCAAAAACTGTTTCATTTCCTGCTAAATTAATCTCATAAATTTCAACGTCTTGAGGAATCTTATTTATTTTATCAAAAGAATCATCCCTTGAAGCAAAATCCACCCCTTTAAAAAGAATATATTGATGAGGAGTGGAAGTATTGTCGAAGTAGAGTCCATATTGAGCAGCTCCTTCAGAAGCTAATGTTTTGTTTTGAGCTAATCTCAGCGTATTAATAATCTCTTCTGTACTGTTCTGTAGATTTGATTCTCTTTGAAAATGATGAAAAGCGGGGATAGTAATAGACGTTAAGATAATTAAAATTCCTATAACCGCTAGAAGTTCTACAATAGTGAATCCTTTTTTAAACTTTAAATTTTTCATTTTAAAATCTGATTTTTTCCCAAAATCTCTCCAAACCATTAAATCTCTTATTATATTTTTAAATACCACCCAGCATAGAGTACATGGGTTCAATCATAGAAATAGCAAAAAGACCAACCGTAGCTCCTATAAAGAGCATAAGAACGGGTTCTAAAACAGAAACTAAATTCTTGGTGGCCCTATCTATTTCATCTTCATAGAAATCAGAGAGTTTACTCAGAATCTCTGAGGTCTGACCGGTCTCCTCTCCAACCTTTATCATCTCAACGACCCCTAAAGGATAGATATCTTCATAAGGTTTTAAGCATTCAGATAGGCTAGCTCCCTTCTTTACTTTTTCTGTTGCTTCTTTTAGGGCCTCTCTGAAATAGAAGTTACTCAGAGTATCAGAAATAATTCTCAAGGATTTAATCATAGTAACCCCCGAAGAGAGAAGAGAAGATAAGGTTCTAATTGTTGAGGCAGAATTTTTTTTCTTAATGATTGAGGACACAACCGGTATTTTCAACAAAACAATATCAATTGTTTTTTTGCCTGGCTTGGTTTTAGCAATTCTCCAAAAAACAATTATGGCCACGAACAAGGAAATAAGAACAAGATACCATTGATCAGTTAAAAAAGAACCGAGACTCATCACAATTTGGGTGCTTCTGGGAAGCTCAACGTCCAATTGCTCAAACATAGACTTTAGTTGAGGAACCACCAGAACTAGCATTAAAATTGCGATACCAATCATAGTGGCTATAATCACAGAAGGATAAATCATAGCCCCCTTTATTTTCGCTTTTAACTCGTTTTCTTTTTCCATTTGCAAGGCTAAAGTTTTTAAAACTTCCTCTAAAGTTCCTGATTCTTCTCCAACTTCTATCATGCTCTGGAAAAGTTCGGGAAATACTTTGGGGTATTTCTTTAAAGCCCCAGAGAAATTTTCTCCTTTTTTTATTTCTTCTTTCACGTCCATTAAGACCTTTTCGAATTTCTTGTTTTTAGTCTGACCAGCTAAAATATCAAGAGCTCGAGACAAAGGAAGACCAGAGGCTATCATTACTTGAAGGTTTCTAGTCATCATAATTTTTTCTCTTTCTGTGACTCTACCCAAAAAGGGAATGGAAATCTTAAATTTCTTTTTCTCTTCTTTCCCAGCAGAAGCCTCAATTAAAACCAGCCCTTCTTTTTTTAACTTCTGAGCTAATTGACGAGTATTCTCTGCTGTTAAAACCCCTGTTTTTGTTTTTCCTTCTTCTGATTTGGCTGTGTAAAAGAATCTTGGCATCTTATTATTATTCAATAATAACTCTAAGAACTTCTTCTATTGAGGTTACACCCCGAGCTGCTTTTACCAAACCATCCTCAACCATAGTTCTCATACCTTCTTTTTTAGCTTGTTTTGCGATTTTACCTGAGGTTGATTTATTAACAATTAATTCTTTAATAGTTTCTGTCACTGACAGGACTTCAAAAATACCTATTCTTCCTTTGTAACCATCTGGACACTCTTTGTTTGATACCGGCTTGTAAAAATTAATATCTTCTAATCCTTGTTTGGGGCCCGCTAATCTTTCTTCTCTTAAAATATTCGAAACCCTGTCTAAATCACAATATTTTCTTAAGTTTTTAACCTGGGATTTTTTTAGCTTGTATGGCTTTTTTCCTTCACAGAGTCGCCTCACTAATCTTTGGGCTAAAATTACGTTTAAGGTTGAAGCTAATAGAAACGGTTCTACTTTCATATCAATCATTCGGGGAATAGATCCTGCTGCTTCGGTGGTATGTAAAGTAGATAAAACTAAATGGCCCGTCAAAGCGGAATTAACAGCTAAGCTAGCTGTTTCTTCATCTCTAATCTCACCTATCATAATAATATCGGGGTCTTGTCTGACCAAAGATCTCAAACCTGAAGCAAAAGTTAACCCAATTTTAGGATTAACCTGGGTTTGATTTACTCTTGGAATCCGATATTCAATGGGGTCCTCAACTGTTGAAATATTTACTCCGGGACTGTTTAAAATCTCAAGCATTGAATACAAGGTTGTGGTTTTGCCAGATCCTGTGGGTCCAGTTACCAATATCATACCAATCGGCTTCCTTAGATTATTTTGAATCCTTTCTAAGCTCTCTCCTGTCAGGCCTAAACTGTCTAAGGTGAAAGCTTCAGCGCTCTCTGATAACAATCTCATAACTACTTTCTCTCCTGCGAAAACAGGCAGAACAGAAACCCTAACAGAGTATTTATCTCCTTGAATTTCTATTTTGAACCTACCGTCTTGGGGTAATCGATGTTCGTCAAGTTTTAAATTAGCTAAAACTTTAATTCTGGCTACAATTCCGGGGGCAGCAACCTTGGGTAAGGTCATAGCATCGTGTAATATTCCGTCAATTCTGTAACGAACCAGGACTTCTTTTTCAAATGGTTCAATATGAATATCAGAAGCCCTCTGTAAAACAGCGTGTTTTAATAAAGTATCGACAATTCTTATTGTGGGTAGTTCTTTTGCTGCTTTCTCAAGTTCTTCCTTTTCTTTGATTTCTTCTTTTTCCTCTACTGGTCTTATTCCCTCAACCTCTTTTTTAATAATTTCTCCAAACTCAGCCTCCAGGGTCTTTTGATACTGACGAAGAACGTTTTTAATCCCCTCCGGGGTCGTTAATCTTGGCAAAATCTTGTAGGGGGTGGTTTTTTTAATAAATTCAATAGTTCTCAAGTCAGCGGGGTCCAACATAGCGACTTCAAGGTTGTTACCTTTCCTTCTATAAGCTACAATGTTGTTTGAGCGAGCAATGGGTTCGGGAATAATTTTTAAAACACCCGGAGGAATTGTTTCTTTTTCTAAGTTTACAAAAGGAATTCCCAGGATATATGCTTTAAGTTTAAATAATTTATCTTTTTTGACTTGACCTTCTGCAACTAAAACATCTTCTATTCTTTGACCTGTTTTTTTTGCCTTCTTTTGGGCTTTCTTAAAATCCTTTTCTTTTATTAATCCAGCATCCAAAAGAAATGCTTTTAATTGTTGGGGTTCAACTCTCAAGTTAATTTTTTAGATAACCGGCTTTGGGCCTAATCACCTAAGATTTGCTTTATTTTCTTAACTATTTCTTTTAAAGAATAATCTGATTTTACCAGATAAGTCGTAGCTCCAAGTTCTAAAGCTTTCTCTATTTTTTTGAGCTGTTCAAGATTAGTTAAAACAATAACCGGGGTTTCTTTGCTTAACCCGCTCTCCTTTAAGTGTTCCAGTACTTCAAAACCATCCATTTTAGGTAAAACTAAATCCAATATGATTAAATCTGGTTTTTCTTTCTCTGCTAATTCCAACCCTTCTTTCCCATCCAAGGCAGAGATTAGCTCATATTTTTCTGTTTCTAAAATTTCTTTAAGGGTAGATTGAAGGGCGGATTCATCTTCAATAAATAGTATTTTTTTCATATTTTTTGTTTACTTAATAGGCAACCTGAACCAGAAAATCGACCCTTTGTTTTTCTGGCTTTTAAATCCTATTTTTCCATTTAATTTTTCTATAATTTCTTTTGAGATATAGAGGCCAAGACCCGTCCCCAAGCTCTGGTATTTTCTTGCTTTTTTTGTTCGGAAAAATTTCTGGAAGATATACTTTTGCTCTTGGGACTCAATTCCAATACCATTATCTTTTATTTCAAAATAAATCTTTTTTCTTTTTTTCTCAACTTTAATATCCACTTTTCCTTTTTTACCTTCCTCTCTGTATTGAACGGCGTTACTGATAAGATTTTCAATAACTAACTCTATCTGAGAAGCATCAGTGTAAATCTTTGGTAAATCTTCTGTAAATTGAAAATTAATTTCAACATTAGAAGTCATTTTTCTTTTTTTTACTTTAGAAATTATCTTTTTAATTAAACCAGGCAAGAAAATTTCTTCCTTTTTTGATAAAAAGTTTTTACTTTCAATACCAGAAACAATTAATAAATCTTTCAAAATCTTTGTCATTCTTTTAGTATTTTGCTTTAAAATATTAAAATATTTACTCTGTTCTTTTTTAATTTCACCTAGTTTTCCTGAAACTAAAAGTTCTGTTGCCCATCTCAGATTACTAAGAGGAGATCTTAATTGGTGAGAAACAATTGATACAAATTCTGATTTAATTCTAGCTACTTCAGCTAATTTTTCGAAGCTTCTGGTAACAAAGAAAGAAACAATAAGCAAAAACATGCTTAACAAAAGAACAATCAAGGTTACCAAAAGAGGGTCTTCAATGTAACGACTGCCGATATAATAACTTAAGATGGTAGTTATAATAATTACAGCCCCCATTAACAAAAAAAGGAGTTGGGGACATTGAAAAAAAGGAACACCATATTTTCTACATTGAAAGAGAATGTTTAGTTGTTCAAAAAACCTTGAAGACATTTTTATATTATATCATACTTATCTTCAGAACCCATAACGAAAATTGACTGAAGCTGATCTCTCTGCTAGAATATAGAATTAGCGGAGCGTGGCCTAGTGGCTTAAGGCGCCGCCTTTGGGAGGCGGAGATCGTGGGTTCAAATCCCACCGCTCCGACCAAACGCGGGTGTCGTATAATGGCTATTATTTCTCCCTTCCAAGGAGAAGATGGCGGTTCGAATCCGCTCACCCGCTCCATAACAAAAACTCCACCCTTTTGGGGCGGAGTTTTTGTTTATCAAATTTTGTTTTACTTAACAGCCTCTTTTAATCCTTTTCCGGCCTTAAATCTGGCCACTTTCATTGCAGGAATCTTAATTTCCTCACCAGTCTGAGGATTGCGCCCCATTCTGGCTTTTCTCTGGCTAACTTTAAAAGTTCCAAAGCCGGTTAAAGTTACATCTTTTCCTTTGCTGAGAGAATCTTGGATTTCATCTAAGAGGGCGTTAAGATAATCACCGGCTTTGTTCTTGGAAAGACCGGTCTTTTTTGTTAAAGATTCTATTAAATCTTCTTTTGTTGTTTTTGCCATCGTTAAAATAGTTTAAGTTTTTCTTAATTTTCGACCTTTCAATAAAAGATTATAACACAAGTCAAAAATATTGCACAAATAATTATTCTACTCTATTTATCTTGCATGTTCTATCACCCTGCTTTCTCTTATCACGTTTACTTTTATTTCTCCAGGATAGCGAAGTTCCTCTTCAATCTTGTCTGCGATTTGACGAGCTAATTTTTGGGCTTGAACATCGTTCACCTTCTCTGGGTTTACAAATACTCTTAATTCTCTTCCAGCTTGAATAGCATAAGCTTTATCTATCTCGTCAAAAGCAAGAGCAATTTTTTCTAAGTCTTCCAATCTCTGAAGATAATTTTCTAAAGTATCTTTTCTTGCTCCGGGACGAGCTCCAGAGATTGCATCTGCTGTTTCAACTATGGCGGCCTCTAGAGTTTCTGAAGGATATTCATCATGATGAGATTTCATAGCGTCTATTATTCTTTTATCTTCTTTGAATTTTTCCAAAATCTTGATCCCTATATCAACGTGAGACCCCTTAACTTGGTGATCAACTGATTTCCCAATATCGTGTAAAAGACCCGCTTTTTTTGCAATTTTACTGTCTGCCCCCAGCTCATCGGCTAAGGCTTCAGCCAGTAAAGAAACTTCCATTGAGTGTAAAAGAACATTCTGGCCGTAGCTTGTCCTGAAATAGAGCTTGCCAAGAAGTTCTATTATCTTATCATCGAGCCCAATTACTCCGGTCTCATAGACTGCTTTCTCTCCCGCTTCTTTTATCTTAGCTTTGATTTCTTCACTTGCTTCTTTTACTTTCTCCTCAATTCGGGCAGGTTGAATCCTTCCATCTTGAATAAGTTTTTCCAGGGCAAGTTTAGCTACTGCTCTTCTGGTGGGGTTGAAAGCAGAGATAACTACAGCCTCTGGGCTTTCATCTACTATAAGTTCAACTCCGGTTAATTTCTCAAAAGTCCTTATATTCCTCCCTTCCTTTCCTATAATCCTTCCTTTAAAATCCTCGCTTTCTAACAAAACAGTGCTTGTTGTTATCTCTTGGGCTTGAGGAACAGCAAGTTTTTGAATAACAGAAGCTAGTATTTCTTTTGCTTTTTTCTCATACTTTCCTCTTCCTTCTTTCTCTATTTTCTTTAATTTTTGAGAAATCTCGCTCTGGCTTTCTTCTTCAACTCTAATCAGAAGTTCTTTTTTAGCTTTCTGTTTTGTAAGGCCTGAAATTTTTTCTAGCTTTCTTTCTGTTTTCTTTTTTAACTCGTTTAATTCTTTTTTTACTTCTTTGAGTCTATTTACCTTCTGTTGGATTATTCTTTTATTTCTTTTCAACTGGGAGCTTTTTTTATCCAGAAGATCTTCTCTTTTAAGTAAAAGCTGTTGGGTCTTTGAAAGTTCTTTTCTTTTTTGGTTGTGCTTTCTTTCAGTTTTTTCTTTTTTCTCTTCTATTTCTTCTGCTGCTTCTTTTAATATTTGCTCTGCTTTTTGTTTTGCTTGCTTAATTTTCTTTTGAAGTTTTTGTTCCAAAGAGCCAGCTTTTCTTTTAGCAATGGACTGGCGAGCATAATAACCCAAGATTGAGCCTGCTGCCAAAGAAATTGTTGCAATAATAATGAATAAAAATGGGTTCATGTTTTTGATTTGCTTCGCTTAAAACCTGTTTTACAATTTTTAATTTTTCTTTTACTTTTTCTGTTGCGATTTCTTTTATAACTAAAATCTCAGCCCAAAACCTTAGACTTTTAAGCCTCAAAGACAAATCTTTTCTTTCTTGAGGTATAAAATTGTTCACCTTTTTCTTTGGTTTTTTCATTGTTTAACAAGCTTTTTGCTACGAAACAAAAAGATTATTTTCTAAAATCATACTCCTTATTTTAGCAAAAAGAGGGTGTTTTGTCAAAAATTACTCTTTTGTTAACAACTTATTTTGTGTTTTTTTGTTCTAAAAAAACTCACCCCGCGGTGAGCTTTAAAACAATATTTTAATCTAGATTAGGATTACTTTCTTTGAATCACATCATCTATAATTCCATATTTTTGGGCTTCTTTTGCTGTCAGATAAAAATCTCTGTCAGTATCTTTTTCTACTTTCTTGAGAGACTGGCCAGTATGTTTGGCTAATATTTTATTCAATCTATCTTTTAATTTAACTATCTGTTGAGCGGTAATCTCAATCTTAACTGCTTCTCCTCTAACTCCACCTGCTACCTGGTGAAGCAAAATCTCTGCGTTAGGAAGAGAAAATCGTTTCCCTTTCTGACCAGCAGCTAATATAATAGCAGCCATAGACCCTGTAAGACCGATACATATGGTAGAAACAGGAGGTTTAACATACTGAATAGTATCGTAAATTGCCAAACCCGCTGTAACTGAGCCGCCAGGACTGTTAATATAGAGTTTAATGTCCTGTTTGGGATCTTTTGAGGCCAAATAAAGCATCTGAGCAATAACTAAATTAGCGCTTTTATCGGTAATTGGACCTGCTAAAAAAATAATCCTTTCTTCAAGTAATCTTGAAAAAATATCATAAGCGCGCTCACCGCGTTTTGATTTTTCAACAACTGAAGGAACTAAAGGCATAAATCAATCTTTTTTGTTAATTATTTTTAATAAAACTTTCTAATTTCTGAAATACTTTTTCGTTGTATAATGCTCCTTTAGTATACTCTTTTAATTGAGAAACATCAACTTTTTCTCTTTGTTCTGGAGTATATTGATTCAAGGTTTGTTCTGTTTTCTCTTTAATTTCTTCCTCACCAACTTCAATATTTTCCTCTTTTGCTATTTCCCTTAGAATAAGAAAGTTTCTTACTTTCTTTTCTGCTTCTTTGCTTAAAGAATCCCGGATTTCTTTTTCTGTTTTTTTAATTGAAGAAAGATAATCTTCAAAAGAAATATTTAAGTTTTGAGTAACTTGTGCTTTCAGATTGTTAAAAAGACGTTTTTTCTCAAACTCAACTAAGTTCTCTGGTATTTCAAATTTAGTTTCAGCTGCTATTTTATCTAAAATAGCGCTTCTTAATCTTTGTTTTTCTTTTATTTCTTTTTCTGTTTTAATCCCTCCTCTTATATTCTCCTTTAAGGATTTAAGATCAGTGAAGTTACCTAACTTGGCAGCAAATTCATCGTTAATTTCAGGAAGATCCATTTTTTTAACAGCTTTCATTTTAACTTTAAAGTCAGCTTTTTTACCAGCTAAGTCTTTTCTCTGAAATTTCTTAGGAAAGGTTAAAGAAAATTCTTTTTTGTCTCCATTTTTCATTCCAACTAGTTTTTCTTCAAAGCCGGGAATGAAATGACCCTTACCTAACAAAAATCTATCTTTAATCTTTGATTCTTCAGAAGAATCAGGTTTCTGTTTCATTTTTATTTGAGGGCTCTCATATTCTATTTCAACAAAATCACCCTTTTTTGCTTCTCTTTCTTTTGGGGTAAGACTTGCTCTTGATTTCTGGAGCCAATTTAGAGCATCTTCTATTTCTTTTTGTTCAACAGAAACTTTTCTTTTTTTAGCTTTTGAAACTATTTTTTTATAATCTGGTAAATCAATCTCTGGTAGAACTTGAGCTTTGATTTTAAATTTGAAAGGATTCCCTTTGGCCATCTTTAAGATTTCAACTTGAGGTTGACCAACGGGCTCAACTTCTTTTTCTGAAACAAGAGAACTATATTTCTCTTTTATTGCCATATTGGCAGCTGTGGTTAAGATTTCTTCTTCTCCAACTTTCTCCTCTACCACTTTCTCTGGTGCTTTACCTTTTCTGAACCCTTTAACTTCTAAATCTTTGCCGATTTGTTGGATTGCTTTTTTAATAAAGTTGCTGAATTCTTCTGATGAAATTTCAACATTTAATTCTATTTTTGATTCTGATATTTTATTTATATTAGTTTTCATTTTGTTTTTCTAAAAATTTAATTATTGGGGGAAGTATTTGTTTTTTCCTTGAAACGACTAAAGGAAGTAAAATTAAATTGTCTTTTTCTTTTTTTTCAAAAACTTTTTCTGCTATCTCTTTTTCTTCTTTGTTTGGTAAATAAAGAATGCTCTCTGCCTTCAGAACATTAACTGAGGCAAAAAATATTAATTGAAGGTTTCTTTCTTTTTTTAATTTATTTAAAGCAGAAAGAATTTCTTTCTTTCTTTTTTCTATTTGAGAGGGGTTAGTTGTTTCCCAGACTCCAATTCCGAATCTTTTTCCTGAAACTTCAAATTCTTTGTAATCTTTTTCAACAAGTTCTTCTGAAGAAATATCATTAATATCTGATTTAGCTTCAAACATTTTTGCAATAAGTTTATCTGGTTTTTCTTGGGAAATATCAGATAGTTTTTTAACAATTCTTTTATCTTCTTCTGTTGTGGTTGGGGAAGAAAGATTAAGAGTGTCAGATAAAATACCTGACAAAAGAAGACCTGCTTCTTTTTTATCTAAAGAAATTTCTTTCTCCAAAAACATTTTAGCTAACAGAGTACTTGAACTTCCCAGGGGTTCTGCTCTGTAGAAAATAGGGGAGGATGTTTTAATATCACCTATTTTATGATGATCCAAGACGCCAACAATTTCTGCTTTTTTTATTCCTTCAACTGCTTGTTCGTAGCTGCTGTGATCTACTAAAAAAACTTTCTTGCCCTCAATATTTTTTATTAAAGGGGGAATATCTTGTTTAAAGTAATTTAAAACGAATTCTGTTTCTTTGTTTAAACCTCCTGTTCTTTTGGGTTCTGGAACAAAATCAGAAAAACCCAATATTGGTTCTTTAGTTTTTTTCAAAAACTCTGCTAAAACTAAAGTCACAACAACAGAATCAGTATCTGTATTCTTATGACTGACAATAATTACTTGTTTCATACTTTTATGATTCTTTTTTTTCTTCCTCTTCCTTTATTTTGTTTTGTTCTCCCTTATCTTTTTTCTCTTCTTTTTCTTCTGTTTTCTCTTCTTCTGTTTTCTCTTTTTCTGTTTTCTCTTCTTCTGTTTGGGTTTTTTCTTCCTTTTTTTCTGTCTGGGATTCTTCACCACCAGGTCCTTTTTGTGCTCTAACATCTATTTTCCAGCCGGTTAAATTAACAGCCAACCTTACATTTCTTCCGTCTTTGCCAATAGCTAAAGACAGCTGGTCTTCTGGAACTAAAACTTCGGCTGTATTTTTCTTGCCAATCTTAACCTCTATAATCTTAGCTGGAGATAAAGCGTTAGCTATATATTTTTGGGGGTCTTTATCCCATTGAATAACATCAATCTTCTCTCCCCCAATCTCATTTATTACAGCCATTATTCTAGTCCCTCTCTGTCCTACACAAGCCCCAATAGGATCAATCCCTTCTGTGCTTGAACTAACAGCAATTTTTGTTCGAAATCCTGGTTCACGAGCAATAGATTTAATTTCAACTGTACCTGAAGAAACCTCAGGAACCTCTAATTCAAAAAGTTTTGAAATTAGTTTGGGGTGAATCCGGGAAAGAAAAACTTTAGGCCCTCTTGTTGATTCTTCAACTCTTAAGATATAGAATTTCATTCTGTTTGCAGAACGATAATTCTCATTTCTCACTTGTTCTTCTTTAATTAGTATTCCTAGTATTTTACCGATATCTACCAAAACAGTAGATTTCTCAATCCTTTGAATAAGACCTGAAATAATTTCTCCTTCCTTTCCTTTGTATTCATTATAAATTGTTTGTTTTTCTACCTCTCTTATTTTCTGTAAAATAACTTGTTTCGCGGTTTGGGCTGCAATTCTTCCGTAATCTTCTTTGGTTTCTAGGGGAATCTGAATATCTTCCCCTGGTTTTGCTTCGGGGTCAATTTTCTTTGCTTCATCAAGTTTTAGGTGTCTTTGGGAATTAAAAACTACCTTTCCTTCTTCTTTTTCTGTTTCTCCTTCTTTTAATTTCTCTATTTCCTTCTCTGTCATAATCATGGAGTCATCAACAACTGTCTTTAATTGCCAAAATTTAACTTCACCCGTCTTGGGATCAAGCTTTGCTTCAATCCTTTGTCCTTTTTCTCCATAATCCTTCTTGTAAGCTGCAGCAATAGCAGCTTCTAGGGTTTCTGTAACTTTTTTTGAAGGAATTTCTCTTTGTTTTGCAATTTGTTCGATTGCTCTTTGGAAAGATTTTATATCCATATTTTTAATATTTAATTGAAATAAGTTCCAGGAAAATAAGTTTTTATAAAATAAAGCCCGCTTCCAAACGGACATTTTTTCTTAATTCTTCCGGTACTCTTTAAGTTTATCAGAAAATGAAACACTGTCAAGCAAATTTTGCAAGCTTAATAAACAATATGGAATACTGTGGTTTAAAAGGAAAAGTACCAATAGAATTCCTTAATGATTTTCAAAAGGAAAAGTCGGTAAATTACAAGTTAAGAAAACCGATAAAAGTCCTTGCTTAAAACATGACAATAAATAGTTTGTCAGTCGAGCTTTTAAAATGAAAAGTCTGCAGACATTCGTCTGCAGACCATATTGCAAATCTACCAAATCTCTTATAGGGATTCTATTCCGTCTCTCCTTGGTGTTGGTCTAAAACAAACCACAGAAGGCAAGAGGCCGCCTTGAGCAGCTTATAACCAGGAGAGGCAAGTAGCTTTTCCGCTTTTTGGGCGGCGATAATAAAAGAGAAGAAGTCAGGGGGAAGAGCAGAGTATAACTTCAATGCCCTATTCAAAAGAGGTTCCTCGGGCTCTTTTTTCCCTTCTTCTATATCCAAAAGAAGGGAAACTTCACATTCCAGAAGAGCAGCAGCTTGCTCTAGTGACATTTTCTCCCACAATCTAATAGCTTTCAGAGCCTTTCCCGGACTTATAATAGTTTCTTTCTGCTCTGCCATGACATCGCTCCTTTCGGAAACTTGGCGATTCGCCTGTGAAAGACGAAGGAACGCCCTTCGTCCTAATAGATAAGTATATCATATTTACTTTTTAACGTCAATTTTTAACGGGTACATTCTACTCCGAAGTGAAACATCAAGATAAATTAAAAGAAAAATATTCCACTTTGGAAAGATTTTATATCCATATTTTTAATATTTAATTGAAATAAGTTCCAGAAAAATAAGTTTTTATAAAATAAAGCCCGCTTCCAAACGGACATTTTTTCTTAATTCTTCCGGTACTCTTTAAGTTTATCAGAAAATGAAACACTGTCAAGCAAATTGTAAGTATTAATTGAAGCTTGTTAAACAAATACACTTTGGTGGTGTTTGCTGGACGAAACCCGAACTTATTTTGAGAAAAATCCGCAAGCGGATTTTTAATCCCGACCCAGCGTTTCCGCCCACCGAAGCGAGGAGCGAAGCCCCGAGCGAAGCGACTAATTCAATATGGTGGACCTGGGCAGGGTCGAACTGCCGTCTGCACAATGCGAGGGTGCTATTCTTCCGTTAAACTACAGGCCCAAAAAACAATGAATTCTTTAAGTTGATTT
>CAYZYK010000007.1:0-29035 GCA_964482615.1 uncultured Candidatus Saccharibacteria bacterium | reverse complement strand
TCCCCCACAATCAGGACATTTATTTTTTTCTAAAAAATCTTCTCTGAAACGATGATGACATTTCTTGCATTCAACTAATTCATCAGAAAAACCAGCTTCCAAGTGACCCGAAGCTTGCCAAACATTAGGATTCATTAAAATAGCAGAGTCTAGCCCCACTATACCGTTTTGTTTTTTTGTCATTTCATCCCACCAAGCTTTCTTAATATTCTTTTTCAACTCCACTCCCAAGGGCCCGAAGTCATAAACTCCTTGAAATCCACCATAAATTTCAGAAGAGGGAAAAATAAATCCTCTTCTTTTGCATAAAGAAACAATTTTTTGTATTTTATTCTCCATTATCTCCATTTTATCTCATCAGAACCACAAATTCAAACAAAAAAATCCGCATCAACAAGAAACCATAAATAAGGCTCAAGCAAAACAAAAAAACAGGAAAGATTTTCTCCTGTTTTTGTTTTGCTCTTTTACTTATACCTCAAAGCCTCCAAAGGATTCAAAGAAGCTGCTCTTCTGGCGGGCAAAAATCCAGCCACAAAACCAACGAAAACAGAAAGTAATATTATAGAAAGAATAAACCAGAAAGGATAATAAAATATTTTTACTGCTTCCCCGCCCAAACTTTTAGCTAAGAGATTCAAAACAAAATTAAACAATTCACCAGCTAAAACACCAAGAATTACTCCTACAATTCCTCCTAAAAATCCTGAAATAGTAGATTCCATCAGAAACAATCTCCTAATATCTCTGGAGGAAGCTCCAATAGCTCTCATTATTCCAATCTCTGAAATCCTTTCAAGCAAAGTAATACTCATTGTATTTACCAGACCAACAGCTGCAACTATTAATCCTGCCACCCCGAAAACACCAAGAATTATTTGAATAGCAAAGAATATTCTGTTGGTTTGAGCGACTGTATCAGAAAGAGAAGAGACCATAAAACCCATTCCTATTAATCTGTCTCTGGTTTCTTCCAGACCCTTATTCTCTTTTACTTTAACTTTAGCAAACTGATATTCATCTACCGAAAACCCTGGCAATCCCCCTTCTTGTAAATAGATATTGACAGCTGAGGTCTCTACTTCTTCAACGACCCCCACTATTTTAAAGTCTTTTTGTGGTTCATAAACTTGGGGTCCTTCTTCCTTGTCTTTTTCTGTTTCTTCTTGGGGAAGAGAAATTGAAAGTCTAACCTCTTTGCCTAACATCTCCTCTTTCTCAAGATTAAAAAGCTCTCCCACCATTGAATTAACCATTATTCTATCTCCTTCGTTCTGATTAAAAATCCTTCCTATTTTGGGTCTTATACCACTAAGAACAAAGTAGTCTGGATCAACCAGATTAATAACAGCAACTGAAGTCAGCCCTCTCAGAGAAACACGGCCAGGAAAAACAGTTTGGGTGCTCACTTTCTCAACTTCGGGTATTTCAGTAATTTTATTAACCGTTGCTTGGTTCAAAGAAATTATCTCGCTTTCTGGAGAAGAGACATCTAAAGTCAAAAGAGATTCTGCTGTGGTTATTCTCTCAAGCAGCGTTTGTTGAAGACCATAACCCAAAGAGACCAGAAATAAGATAGCTCCAATACCAATAGCAACACCCAAAGTTGTATACACCGTCCTGCTCAGCCTGCTCTTTATGCTTTTTAAAACTAATATTACTAAATCTGTAAATTTCATAATTATTTTCTTTTCATTAAAATTAATTCAACTCTTCTTGAAAATTTCCTGGCTGTTCTTCTATTTAATCCAACCCCGCCCTTGCTAAAAGAATCATCAAGGGTTTTCCTAAATTTATTCTTGCGCATTTTACCTGTTATTCTCTCAGCTATTGCTTCTTCCAATCTCTTTATTTGTTCAAAAGATAGCTGACCCGAATATTCATCAAGCAAAAACCCCCTAATAGTCATTGCTCTTTCTTCAATCGGGCTTAAAGCAGGATGCTCTTTTACTTCTTCTATGAGTTCAATTTCTTTAGCTAGGGCAGCTATTTTATCTGACATTTTTTTTGCAGTTTGAGTGTAAATACCAGCCCCTCCTTTGTCTGGAGGTAAATCAAATCTGTCTTTCATTTCAGCTTTGTTTATTTCCTCGTTTAAATATCTATCTATCACTTTTTCTACTTTTTGCTGAGTTTCAATGCTGTAAGGATACAAAATATGATTCAAAATCATTTTGGCTTTAACTCTTGAATCAGAAAGATAAGGATAAGCTTGGGCTATTCTTTCGTATTCTGTAATTTTTTCTTTTTTACCCCAAGGAGTTAAATATTTCTTCTCTGGATTCCTTACCGTCCTGGTAACTTTCCCGTCTTTCATATAAAAAACCCTGTTAGCAACATGGAGATGTTGGGGGTTGTGAGTAACCTGAATAATTGTTTTTTTATCTTTCCTGTTAAGCCCAGAAAGTAAATCAAGCACAATTTCAGCATTCTCTGAATCAAGATTACCCACAGGCTCATCAGCTAAAATAATATCAGGATCGTTAATAAGCGATCTTGCAATAGCTACTCTTTGTCGTTGACCACCAGAAAGCAAAGAGGTTCTTCTGTTTTTAATATTTGAAATACCAAATCTTTTCATTAACTGATCAGCTTTTTTTACTCTTTGAGTAACAGAAGCTCCAGCAAAAACTTGAGGTAGAAGAATATTATCCCTAACATTTAAATTGGGGATTAAATAGAAAGCTTGAAAAATCATTCCCGTGGTTGTTTTGTAAAATTCAATAAGCTCCTTTTCTCCTAATTTCTTTAAATCTTTTCCTTCCACAGTCATTTTGCCCGAAGTCGGAAACTCAAGGCCAGCGATAGCATAAAGGAGGGTTGATTTTCCACAACCAGAAGGACCAAAGAAAATAACGTATTCTTCGGGATAAATCTTAAGAGAAACATCTCTCAGGGCCCAAACCTCAGAGGTTTTACCGAGATTGTAAGCTACCGATAAATTTTCTGCTTTAATTAATTCTTCCACAATTATATATTAATATTTTAGAATCTTACGTTTTTAATAAATCCGAATATTTCACTGAAGTTTTTAACTATTAAATCAATAATACTCTCTTTGGGTCGGGGAGTTAAAATTGTATAATCTTGAGACACTGAACGATTCCCCCCAGCATCGATTGATTCTGCTCTGAATCTGTAAACTCTTCCCGGCCTGAAAGCTGTTGTTATTACAATGTGATCAATAACAAGTTCCTCTTCCAAAGGAGTAAAGAAGGGTAATTCTTCTTGTTCTGAAATTCCCTCCTCATAATATATTCTTGAGGTGGCTGGTTTATCTGTTTTCCAAGAAATAATAGTTTGTACTTTTTCAACTCTTCCCGGAACAATTGAGGTTGATATGCTTAATCTTGATATTTCAGGTGGCTCACCGGAAATTACAGTTGAGAAAGGTAAAACGGATGAGGAAACAGTAGCCCCTGTTTCATCTTCAGCAAATATTTGCAAGGTATATTCTGTTTGAGGAAATAAACCCTCAAGAGTAACTTCATGTTCTTTTAAATAACTTTCAAAGTCATAAGCAATAAGCTGACCCGTTGTCTGGTTGGTTAATTCAATTGTAGTTCTGGTGGGCAAAACCGTTTCCCATCTTAGAGTAACTTGTCTTTCTTCAATAGAAACAAAACTTACGTCAGCAACTTCATTTGTTACAGATAAGGTGGTGAAAGTATTGTCCTCAGATGTTGCCCATTCACTAAACTTTGCTCGAGACCTAACCTGATAATGATACAAAACTTCAGGTTCAAGCCCTCTAACTTCAACCTCATGGGTTAGGACTTGCTCATCTGGATTACCAACAATGATAGTGTAAGGTTCTTCAGCTGAAGGAATATATTCTTCGTCTGAAGCTAAAGTAACAATACTGTTTGACCCTTTATCTGTTACCCAGCGAATTGTAGCACTCTCTGATTCAGGAGTAACCAAGGGGTATCCTGACAAAACAATAGGAGGTGGAACAGCCCTTTCAACTATTTCTGAAATAGAACCAATAAATACATCTTCTGGGATTTGAGAGATAAAAGGATTATCTGGTAAAACACCCAATATTTTAGTGAATAAATCTCTTGAGGCATTCCTTATTTTGTCTAAAACATTTTGTTCCTCAGAGGGAATTTCTTCTTCTGGAGGTGTTTCTTCTTCATCATCATCATCTTCTTCGGAGGGCACCTCTTCTCCCACCCTCAGAGTAGTAAAAGTTCTATCTGTTGAAGTCCCCCTGTTTCCACTGGCATCATAAGTTGAAACCTGATAGTGATAAGTTGTTCCTGGGGTAAGACCGGTTAATTCAATCTCGTGGCTTCTTAAATTAGCCTTAAGATCCCCTCTCATTGTTCCATAGTTTGAAGTCAGACCATAAGACACTACTGAATTTCCCGATTCACTGCTTTGCCAAGAAATTTTAACCGATTTCTGGCTTATTTCAGAAACCCCGACCATTGAAATAGAAGGAGGAGTGGTATCTGCTTCTCTTCTGACAATAGTTTCTGTCTCAGTAACAGTTATAGTTGCATGCTCCTCCTCGAGAGTGAAACTATTTTCTGAAGAAGTTGCTGTATTGCCCGCAGCATCAGTAGATCTCACCCTGTAATAGTAGGTCGTTTCAGCACTCAATCCTGTTATGCTTTCTGAATGAATGGTAGTTAAAGTAGTATCAAGGGTTGTAGTATTAGTATAATCTCCCCAACTTCCCCCAGAATGAGAAGAAGTATCATAAGCTACTTGGGAATCAGCTAATTCATCAGTTTGCCATTCAATAGAAACCTCATCGTCACTTTGAACGTCAGCTGAAATATTAGATATGGTCGGGTCTGTAGTATCAGCATCGGTGGTAAAAGTATAATAGCTTCCCGAATTATCATCCACAGCAGAATTTCCCGAACCATCAATAGATCTCACTTGATAATAATAGGTAGTATCTGAAGACAAACCAGCTAAGCTTACAGAATGAGATGTTGCTGATTCTGTTGCATCACCAGCCAAAGAACCCAAGCTAGTTGTAGTTCCATATTCTACCAAAGAACTTGAATTTTCATCAGTAGTCCAGGTAATAGTAGCTTCACTTTGAGTAACACTTGAAGAAGAGACAGAAGATATCGTAGGAGCGGTAGTATCTCCGGTTGTAGCTACATTAACTTGAGCATAACTATCAGAATACTGTCCGCTGTCTGAGTCATAAGCCCAAGCCCTATAATAATAAACATTGCCTTCACTTAAACCAGAATCAGTAGTTGAAGTTCCCGTATCAAAGTAAACTTGAGTTCCATCAGATGTTGAACTAGGATAACTACCTGTTTTTCTCCTGATTAACGTTTTGTCTCCTTCTGTTGCTTTGACCCAAGTTAAATCCATAGTAGAGGCAGTAGGATCACTTGCAATTAAGTAAGATGGGTTATCGGGATTTGTATAAATTGAAACTTCGGTTGAGGTAGTGCTATTTCCGAAACTATCATAAGACCAGATATTAAACACATACTGGGTTGCAATACTTAATCCAGTTACTGTGGTGTTACTAGCTCCTCCATAATTATATGAATCCAAGTTTGCATCATTATGTTCTGTGTCAGACCTTGTTGCTCCAGAAGACCCTGCTTTATAAAATATTTTGTAAGCATCAGTAACAGGTTCGTTCGTGTCAGTAGACGATGAACCAAAAGCCAAAGTAATTGTACTGCTTGAATGACCTCCATCAGTTAAAGCCCCTGGGGCAGTAGGATCAACATTATCTAAGGTCAGGGTTGATGTTACTTGTGTAGAATCAACTGTATCATCATTAACTGTTACCCTGATACAATAAGTACCGTCAGCTGAGGAAACATCAACAACTGAACTCCAATCAAACTGAACAGTGTTTGAGCCAGAAGAGGTAATGATTCTACGATCAGCTGTTGTTCCTGCTTGATAAGTATCGGTGTTAACCACAGAAGGCGCTCCCCCAGAGTCGTTAAAATCTGCTGTGGCTCCCTCAGTTTCATCTAAGGTAGGGTCTTGGGGTGTAGTAAAATCACACTCCCCCCCAGACACATATTCTATCTTTGCTTTTGTATCATCGTCATTTGCATCATCCACTTCAATTGAAATATCTACAACCCCGGAACCATCCGTCTTCTGGCTAGCTGAATTAATACTCACAGTAGGCGCCGTATTGTCATAAGTAATTTCAGCATAAGCAGCGTAGATATAAGTAGCTCCCCCTATACTTCCTGCTGTCTGTGTCTTTGTAAATTGCACTTCCAAAGCATCTACGTCAGCTTGAGTAAATGTTCCTGTAAATTCCACACTATACCACTGAGTTGTGTTTGACATATCAAACTCTTTGGCTGTTTGCCAACTTCCATCAATATAAATGTTTCCTGTAGCACTATGCTGGAATATGTGAGGAGAAGTTCCATATTCACCATAACCATAAACCCAGATTTTAATTGAAGTGGCTGGCACATCACCCAAATCCACTGTTTCCATATCAAAGGTGTCTTGGGTAGTATTATTGGCAGAATAAATATAATCGTCAGTATCGGGGGTGTCTGGTTCTCTTGTTCCGTCATCTATTGTAGGATAATGGTCTCCGTCAGGAATTTCTACCCACTCCAAAGGCTCGCTGTCTCCATTTGGGTCTGCATAACCAACTAAAGTTGCTTCAACCTTATCTTGAGAAAGATAAATAAATCCCATAGCTACTGTTGTTATTACAACTAAAATCAGAACAACGGTTTCTTGCCAGTATCTCTGAAACGGCCAAAGAACCTTCTTTCTTACTTTAACTAAAGCTATTTTGGGTTGCCAGCCAAACAAAGAGAAGAATATTGGAAATTCAATTTTCTCTATTTTTCTCCATTCTGATTTTAAGACTTTAAATGTTTTTTTTCTGTTTTTAAATTCCAACCAAGGTTCCAAAAACAAAATAATCTGTTTTCTTGTCAATTCCAATCTTTCAATAATCTCTCTTGTTCTTTTAATAAAAGGTTTTATTTCCTTTTTTTTCTCTGAGATTAAATTCTGAATGTTTTTTTTCAATTTCTCTTGTTGAAAAGAGAACCACTCTTTTATTTCCGTTTTTCCTTCAAGAATATAATTGAAGAGTTTTTGTAAATAATATTTAAAAAGGAATATAAGGTAATCTTTAAATAAAACCAGTTTAAACCTTAAAATATTTAAGGTTCTTTTCTTCTTGTGTTTCAAGAATCTTAAAAAAGAAAAAACACCTCTTTTGAAAAATAAAAGCTTATCAGAGGCCCTTTCTAAAATTGGTTTTAAAATGTCAGCAAATTTTATTTTCCTTTTACCTGGCATATTTTTCTTAAATAAGAATAGGATTTTTAATCTACTTCACCACCTTCCTTTTTGATTTCAAAATCGTCTGGCAAGGTAGTATCAATCAGGTCTGTTTTACCCTCAACTATCATTTCTGTCCACTGATCTTCCCCTTCAATTTTAGCTTCTCCAATCAAAATAGCGGGAAACCCCCTTTGATTTGAGGCGGGAGTTAACTCAACCTGGAAAACGACCTCGGGTGCTTCATTTAATACTCCTTTCCCAGCTTTCATTGTGTTTTCTGAAACCACCCAAACTATTTCTCTTGAATCTTGATCAAAAGAGAATTTAGAAGATTCTTCTTTGGGAGATATTTTCCCGGTTAATTTAACGTTTTCGGGAAGCTTGGCTCTAACTTTAACATTACTCACATCATTGTAATAATTCTTAGCTTGCCAAAGAATAACATAGGTTGTTTTTTCTCCTACTTTAGGGGGTATTGGTCCTGAATTATCAAAATACTCGTTTTCAAAATATCCTTTCTGTAAAATCTCTAATTTAGAATTTACTTTGGTTTCAAACTCCTGGCTTATTTGAGAAAGGTTAATCTCATTTTTAATTGTAGTTTCCCCTGTCTCTTCTGTTACTTGCCATTTTTCTTTAAGCTTTACTGTGAACTCAACCTTCCCTTCTTCTTCAACGTCTAAGAATCTGAGTTCGGGAACTTGTCTCCAGTCCCAAACGATTAAGTTATCATTTGCTTTAACCTGTCCCAGGTTACTTTCCAAGGTACTCAAATCAAAGGCGTTTCCTTTCAATCTTGTTATTAAAAATTGATTTTCAAAGGGAGTCTGTCCAATATTCCTGAAAAAAACCTCATAATTTAGTTTTTCGCCCGGAGAAGCTACATAATCACTCACTCTGTTTATCTGTTGGGAGATATAAAGCAGGGGGCTTATAATATCAATTTCTTTTTCTGTTTCTCTGAGCAAAACAAACTCTCCGTCTTGCCACATTCCAAGCTTTACTCTAAACTTTTGCTTCTCTCCTGTTTCTCCTGTAATTTTTCCCCTAATCTTTATTCTTCCACCTTCAGCTTTATTTAAGGTAGATATTTCCCAATCAGTTTTCCCCAGGGGCTCTGGCTCAGCCTCTATGAACTTAAATCCCTCTGGGTACTCAACTTTAATTCCTAGATTGTTAAGTGTGTAATCTAAATTAGAAAAATAATTAAGAGAGAATTGAATTTCTTTTTCTTTTTCCAACCTAGAAGGAAGATCAAATTCTAAAGTTAAAGGAACAAATTCAATCTCTGTGGTCAGGCTTGTTTCTGATTCAAATTGAGCTCTTAAATTCTTAGGTCGGTAAGACAACCATGCTTTGGCTGTTTTTAATTCTTTTTCTCTCCCTAAAATTCTAGCTTCAAAATGCATAGTTCTTTCCTGCCCAGGATAAATATCTTCAAGTTCTCTTGTAATCCTTGTTTCGTTTTCAGTTAAAGAATATTTAGGAAATTCAAAAATAAGGGTTGAATTTTCCAAAACAAAATTACCATTATTTTTGTATTTTAAGGTATATTCAATTTGCTCTCCCATTCTTGCTTTTTCTGGACCCAAAATCTCCAATTTTAAGACCTCTTTTGAGAATATTCTCGCTCTAAAATACCAATATCCCACAATAGCAGCTAAAAGAACTATAACTATTAAAGAAATAATAATCGTTTTTTTCATTTTAAATTGAAAATTCCTCCAGTATTTTTAATTTTAAACAGGTTATTTCTAACTTATTCGGTGAAAATTTGAAATTGAACAAACTGGAGTTTTTCACAATAATTTATTTGGTCTATTTTATCAAATTGTGCGGGTTATTACAACGAAGAACTACAAGTTATGTCTTCACCTTTCTTTAAGGTAAAAATAATACTCTCTTGAAATATCTCTCAGTTCTCTTTTTAAATTTGAATTAATCTTCAATTTAGTTAGAATGTGCCAATTTTCTTTTAAAATTATTCTCAAGATTTTAACTGTTTCTGGTGAAATTTTCTTTTTAATTTTCAAAGAACAAGAAGAACAAATCACTCCTCCCTCTTTTGATGAGAAATAAAGATTGTTTGGTTTAAGCTTTCTATCACAAAGAGAACAATTATAAAGATTTGGTTTATAACCCAAAGAAGAAAAAAAGTTCCACAGAAAATAGTGAAACAACAACCAAGATTTTTCAGAAGAACAAGATTTCAGTTTGGAGAAGCTATTTAAAATTAAATTCCAGATTTCTTTATCTTTTTCTTCAAATTTTAGAAAATCATTTAATATTTCAGAAATTCGGAAAGCTATTTTTAATTTCTTTAAATCTTTTTTTATTTCAGAAAATTCTTCTTTCTTTTGAACGTCGGTTAATGTTTTATAATTTTTCCCCTGAATAAACTCAATCTCCGATAAACAAAAAAGATCTATTCCCGATCTTAGTTTTGATTTAATTTTTCTTATCGCCCTTCCCAAAACCTTAATTGTTCCATAATCTTCGCTGAAAATTGTAAAAATTTTATCTGCTTCAAATTTTTCTTGATCTCTGAAAACGAATCCTAAAACTCGATAACGGGTAAACATAAGTTTTTTTGTTTTAAAACTATTTAATTTAGCGCTTTTTAAGCCTATCTAAAATATCAAGCTTTTCTTCTATTTTTCTTTTCTTCATGGTATCTCTTGTTTTGTATTTTTCTCTCCTGAGGCGGCTTTCTGCCTCTCTTATGTCTGACTGGGAAATATCAGAACCATAACTCCAGTCAAAAATTTCTTTTCCCGCTTTAATTCTTTTTCTTGACCCTAAATTTCTCCAAGTTCTCATTCTTCTCAGCCTTTCATTCAACTGCGATCTTGAATAAGAATTTGATTCTTGAGGCTTTTTTTTCAAAACCATAAATAAATTAAAATTAGGTTTTTTTAATAGCTAACCATAATTTCTTATTATCGACCTTTATCTCTTTTTCTATATCAAAAACTGTTTTGGGTTTGTTCCCTTTTTTCAACTCTTCGGCTTTAGTTTCATTTAAAATTTCTTCTTTGTTATCAATTAAAATTCTATCTAAAGTATTTTCTCCCGAGAACCTAATTAAAATTCCATCTTTTGGTTTAAAACCAGCTTTTTTTCTCATCTGTTGAATCTGTCTTATTATCTCTCTCAAAATACCTTCTATTCTTAAACCCTCAGTTAATCTTGTTTCAAGCTCTATTTTATCCCCTCTTCTTATTTCTTTAACGTTAATCTGTTCTGCTGTAAGATTCATAAAATCATCTGGGATTTTCTTATCAATTGCAAGAAAAGACAAAGGCTGTCTTACCTTTATTCCTTTCTCTGCTCTTAAAGCTAAAGCTTCTTTTACAATCTGTCTTGCCTTTTGCATATCCCCTTCTATTTTATCATCAATTAAACTATTTTCTGCTTTTGGATAATTTTCAAGATGAACAGATTCTTTTTTCTCTTTTAACTTCTTGTAAATTTCCTCTGAAATAAAAGGGGTAAAGGGAGCTGAAAGTTTAACAAATTTTCTTAAAACATAATAAAGAGTTTGGGAGGCTTCTTTTTTTTCTTCTTTTTTTTCTGGTTTCTGAAATCTTCTTCTTGACGTTCTGATATACCAATTAGATAAATCATCAACGAAATCTCTTAATAACCTTGCTGCTTTTACAACGTCATACTTGTTTAGATTATTAACAATTTCTGAATTCAATCTTTCAACTTTAGATAAAATCCATTTATCTAAAATATGATTAGGTTTTAAATTTTTCTTTGGTTTGAAATCTTCCTCAGTATATATTGAGAAAAAATTAAAACTCTGCCACAAAGTATCAAAGAATTTCCGATAAAGATCTTGCACATCATCAAAATCAAATCTCTTTGGTTCTGCTGGAGCATTGATAGTATAAAAATAGAGACGAGCGCAATCAGCCCCGAACTTCTCCATTACTTCTTTTGGTTTAACTATATTCCCTTTTGATTTGGACATCTTCTGGCCTTCAGAATCCAAAACCAATCCAAGACAGATAACATTTTTGTAGGGGTTTCCTTTTCCCAACAGAGTTGAGATAGCCAAAAGGGTGTAAAACCAGCCTCTAGTTTGGTCGATTGCTTCTGTTATGTAATCTGCTGGAAAAACCTCTTTTTTATCTATCTTCTCTTTATTTTCAAAAGGATAGTGTTGTTGAGCAAAAGGCATAGCACCCGAATCAAACCAGCAATCAATAACCTCAGAAGTTCTTTTCATTTCACTCCCACATTCACATTTTAAAACAATCTCATCAATAAAAGGCCTGTGCAAATCCTCTATCTCAGAAACAGAAGAAAGATTTTCTGCTTCTTTAACTAACTCTTCTCTGCTTCCGATACATATTTCTTTTTCACACTCTTTACATTTCCAAATAGGTAGAGGAGTTCCCCAATATCTTTCCCGAGACAAGTTCCAATCTTTAACTTCATTTAACCATTCCCCAAACCTGCCCGTTTTGACATGTTCTGGAACCCAATTTATCTTTTGGTTGTTTTTAATTAATCTCTTTTTAACCTCTGTTGTTTTAATAAACCAAGTATCTCTTATGTAATAAAGAAGAGGAGTTTTACAGCGCCAACAGAAAGGATAATCATGCTCTATTATCTCTTCTTTGTAAATTAGCTCTCTCTCTTTCAAATGCTTTATTATCTCAGGATCTGCTTTCTTAACAAATTTGCCCTGCCATTCTTTAATTTCTTTTTTAAATTTACCTTCCTCGTCAACCGGGATTAAAACAGGGAATTCTTCTTTGTCTTCTTTTTTAAGTTTTCTGTTTTTATTTTTCAAAGCCACCATATCATCATCACCGAAAGCAGGAGCCGTGTGAACAATTCCTGTCCCTTCTTCCAAAGAAACAAAGTCAGCTAAAATTACTTTATAAATATTTTCTGCTTTCTCAGTGTTTGCTTCAGGAAAAAGAGGTTCATATTCTGAATCTTCAAGATATTCTCCCTTAAATTCTTCTATTACTTCATAATCTTGATCCAAAACCTCCAATCTTTTTTCAGCTAAAATTAAATATTCATTGTTAACTTTTACTTTAAGGTATTTAAATTTAGGGTTGACGCTCAAAACTACATTTCCGGGTAAAGTCCAGGGTGTTGTTGTCCAACAAAGAAAAAAGGTATTTTCTTCTCCTTTCTTTTTGAATTTAACGTAAATTGAATTCTCTTTTATCTTCTCATATCCTTGAGATACCTCGTGAGAAGAAAGTGAAGTTCCACATCTCGGACAAAAAGGAACCACTTTGTAATCCTCGTACAAAAAACCTTCTTCCCAGATTTGTTTTAAAATCCACCAGACAGTTTCAATATAATTATTTTGATAAGTGATATATGGATTTTCCATGTCAAGCCAAAAACCAATTCTTTCTGTGAACTTCTCCCAGTCTTTTTTATAAAGCCAAGCCGATTTTTTACATTTCTGATTAAATTTATCTATACCGTGTTCTTCAATGCTTTTTTTCGATTTAAGGTTTATCTCTTTTTCAACCTCAATCTCAACTGGCAATCCGTGTGTATCCCAACCAGCCTTTCTTTCAACGAAAAAACCCTGCATTGTTTTGTAGCGGCAAATTATATCTTTGAAGGCCCTGGCTAAAAGATGATGAATGCCGGGTTTGCCGTTAGCTGTTGGAGGTCCTTCATAAAAAACAAAGCGGGGGTTTTGTTTTGTTTTTTCTAAGCTCTTTCTGAAAATATTCTTCTTTTTCCAAAAAGATAGTATTTTTTCTTCAATTTTAGGTAAGTCTAATTTCATGTTCTGAATTCTAATTTACGTATTTCAGCTTTTTTAACTCTTTTCTCAGGAGAAATTTCTTCTAAGGTTTCTTCTCCTGTCAGACCCCTAGCTTTTCCTTCAAGCAAGGTAAGATTTGCTTGATGGGAAACTATTAAAATATTTTTATCAGAATGTTCTTTCTCTATACTTTCAATAAAATCATACATTCTTTCTATTAATTCTTTATAATTTTCACCCTGGGGTGGTCTTATTTCAAACCGTTCTTTCTCTTCTTTAAAAAAGTTAACTAGTTTCTCTATTGGCTCACCGTTAAAAATTCCAATGTCATATTCTCTCAACCTTTTATCATATTTTGGCTTAATTCCTAATTTTTCTCCCACAATCTCTGCTGTTTTAGAACATCTTTGTAAGTCAGAAGAAAAAATTAAATCAATATTTTTCTCTTTCAACTTCTCTGCTACTTTTAAAGATTGTTTTTTGCCTTTTTCTGTCAAAGGAGAGGGTCTCTTTTCAGGAAAAGAGGATATAAAGTGTTCTTTGTTTGACAAAGCTTCCCCGTGCCTGAGAATAAAATAATTATTTTTCATAAAATTACATTTTTTTTGGAGCTGAAATCCCCATTAAATCCAAGGTGTTTTTTAAAATAATTTTGCAAGCTTCAACCAGCCCTAATCTTGCTTCAGTTAACTTCTTTTTCTCTGTTAAAACAGGACATTTTTCATAAAATTTATGAAAGGCCTCAGCTAAATCAAAAGTGTATTGGGGCAATCTTTGGACTTGATAATCTTCTGCTGTGTCTTCAATAATTTCTGGGAAATAAAGGAGTTGTTTCACAAGCTCAATTTCTGCTGGTTGATTAAGTGAGGCAAAATCAGGATTTTTGGGTTTTCTTTTGGCTTTTCTTAAAATACTACAAATTCTAGCGTGGGCGTATTGAACATAGTAGACAGGATTTTTCTCTGATTGTTCTTTAGCTAAATTAAGGTTAAAATTTAAGTGACTTCCCGCAGTCCTTCTCAGAAAGAAAAATCTTGCCGCATCAACCCCCACCTCATCAATTAACTCATCTAAAGTAACAAAATTTCCTTCTCTTTTGGACATGCGAACTTCCTTACCTTTCAGGATAAGACGAACAAGCTGCATAATTATAATTTCAAGTTGTTCTTTCTTGTAACCTAGGGCTTCTGTTGCTGCTTTTATTCTTTTAATATAACCTGCGTGATCTGCCCCAAAAAAATAAATTAATTTATCAAACCCCCTTTCAAACTTGTTTTTAAGATAAGCAATATCAGAAAGAAAATAAGTTGGTGTTTCGTCGCTTCTTTTAACCACCCTGTCTTTGTCATCTCCAAATTGGGTTGATTTAAACCACAAAGCACCGTCTTTTTCATAAACCAAATTTTTTCTTTTCAAAATATAACTTAAAACATTTTTTAATTTATCTTTTTTGTACAAGCTTTCTTCAGAAAACCATTTATTAAACTTAATACCCATTTTTTTAACTGTTGGTTTTATCATCTCTTTCAAAATAATTTCAGCTGCTTTTTTCCCTATCTCTGAAGGATCACTATCTTTTTTTGGTTTTATTTTCTTTCTCAATTCCTTGACATAATCTCCCTTGTAATGTTTCTCTTTACCTGCCACTGAGAGACCAAGCTTTCTTATTTGTTCTCCAACATCATTAATATAGTATTCTCTTGTCACTTTATAACCTGCTTTTTCCAAAACATTACTTAAAACATCACCACAAAAACCTCCTCTTCCGTTGCCTAAAGTTAAAGGGCCTGTGGGATTGGCTGAAATAAATTCAATATTAACTTTTTTTCTTTTTCCTTTTTTTGCTTTTCCATATTTTTCTTTTTCTTCTAAAATCTTTTTTAATTTTTTTATCAATATTTTCTGAAAAATAGTAAAGTTTATAAACCCGGGAGCTACAACTTCAATTCTTTCAAAAAGAGGTTTAGTGGCTACTTTGCCAAATGCTTCTTTAAATTGTTTTGCTATCTTAATTGGATCTTTTTTAACAATTTTCCCAATTTCCAAAGCAATATTGGTTGAATAATCCCCGTGAGATTTTTCTCTCGGATGCTCAACTTTAATTTCCGGAATTTTAAAATCAGCTAGTTTTTTTTCTTCTCTGAGCTTCTTTATTGCTTTCTTTATTAGATTTGTAACTTCGTCTCTTATCATCATTTATTCAGTTTACCTTATTTTCTCTAAAAATTAAAGCTAATTTTAGCTAAAAACAGCTTTTCTGGTATAATAAGAAATAATATGAAAATTATTCAAAAGAACAAAAAAGCATATTTTGATTACAAAATCTTAGAGAAATTTGAAGCTGGAATTTCTTTAACCGGCAATGAAGTTAAATCAATAAGGTTGGGTAAAATAAGCCTGAAGGGTTCTTATGTTGTTATTAAAAATGAAGAAGCTTTTTTAATCAACTGCAATATCCCTCCCTATCAGCCAGCGAATGCTCCCGAAAACCACGATCCCGAAAGAACCAGAAGATTGCTTTTGAGAAAAAAAGAGATAAGATATTTAATTGGAAAGACCAAACAAAAAGGTTTGACTTTAGTCCCCCTTAGGGTGTATAATAAAAAGGGTAAGATCAAGATAGAAATAGGTTTGGTTAAGGGAAAAAAGAAACCAGACAAAAGAGAAAAGATAAAAAAAAGAGAACAAGAAAGAGAGATAAGAAGAGCTTTAAAAAATGGGGGTGTTTAAGTTTCGACAGAAATTTACCCAAAACAGGCAAGATGAGCCTTCTCGAACCTCATTAAACTTCGAGAAAGAATAGGTGCAAACTTATTCAAAAAACCCGCATTAGCCTACGCCTAATTTAGGTCTCTGAATTGCTCTGCAATTTCAGGGAGCTGATGCCATCGAGCTTGCTGATTCTCGCTAGGCAAATCTCGGTGTCATATATAAGCGAGATAGGTAGCTTTTCTCCGATCCAAGATAAGCACTGAAAATAATTGGATCTAAGACATAGAAATTTTGCTCAATTTTAATTCCGTGTCTGATTCTCAAATTGAGCTAATCTTGTAGAACTCTTTTGGAGATAATTTCTGCACGCGAGTTCGCCCTCGCCACCTCCACATTAAACTTTAGAAAAAATATAAGAAAACCACCAGTTAACAACAAAATAAGAGCTCAAAAAGTAAGAGTAATTGACGAAACAGGAAAACAAATTGGAATTTTACTAACCAAAGAAGCGCTTCAATTAGCTAAGGAGCGCGATTTGGATTTAGTACAAGTGACAGATAAAGCAGAACCTCCTGTCTGTAAAATAATAGATTATGGAAAATACCTTTACTCACAGAAAAAGAAAGAAAGAAAGAAATCCAAATCAAAAAGCAGCCAAGTAAAAGGAGTAAGATTAGGCTTTAATATCTCAGATCACGATCTTCAAACTAAAGCCAAAGCGGCCCAAAGATTTTTAAAGGCGGGTGACAGAGTAAGGATAGAGATGAGATTGAGAGGGAGAGAAAAAGCTCACAAAGATTTAGCCAGAAAAAAGATAAATAAATTTATTGAAATGATGGAAGAAAAAACAGAAATAGAAAAAGAATCAGAAATAAAGAAGGCACCAAGAGGTCTTACCTTAATGATTAGAAAAAAATAAATTATCTCAAAAATTATGAAGACAAGAAAATCAATAAAAAAAAGGTTTAAAATAACAAAAAACGGAAAGGTTTTAAGAAGATCTACCGGCCAAAATCATCTTCGGGCCAAAAAATCAGGCGAAAAGAAAAGAAAGAAGAGAAAATGGGTTAAAGTTAAAAAACCCCTAGCTAAAAAAATTAAAGAACTCCTGAAGAGTTAAACTTATGCCAAGAGTAAAAAGAGGAAAAATAAAAAAGAAAAGGAAAAAGAAGGTCTTAAAAGAGACCAAAGGTTACAGATGGGGAAGAAAATCAAAATACAAACAAGCAAAAGACGCTCTACAACACGCAAGAGAATACGCTTATCGTGATAGAAGAACAAAAAAGAGAGAGTTCAGAAAACTCTGGCAAACCCAAATTAATGCTGCTTGCCGTCAACACGGTTTAATTTACAGTCGTTTCATGCACGGACTAAAACAAAAAAAGATAGATCTTGACAGAAAAGTTTTAGCTACTTTAGCCAAAGAACAACCTGAAGTTTTCAAAAAGATTGTTGAGAAAGTAAAAGAGAAATAAAATAAAGAAGATTTTGTTTTGGAAAATAAAAAGCCACCCTACAGGGTGGCATTTTGATTTTTATTGCTCACAGGGTAAATCACAATCAACACAAAGTTGTTCTCTCTGAAGACCAATAGCGTTCACTAAATCATCAACAGTATTATATTTCAGGCTTTCAACACCCAAAAACTTAACTCTCTCTCCTATGTCCGGCACGCGGTGAACTAAAGTTTCTCCTTTTTTAGTTGTCTTTCCCCAGGGACAATGAGAGACAAGCTCGGGGTTTGATATTCGAAAATGAATATCTTCAATTCCCATTGATTTCAATTTAGGAACTAAGTTTGTCTGAGTCTGAGTTCCCCGGACAATAGAATCGTCACAAACAACTAAAGTGGTGCCAGAAAAATCCTCCCCACTAGTTAGAAGCTTAATATGGGCTTCAAGTTCTCTTGCTTCTTGGGTCTGAGGAGTATAACTTCTTCCAGCGTAAGAATATTTCAACAAAACTTCATCATAAAAAGGCATTTTATCTGTATTCCCAGCCATTATCTGTCTACAGAATTCTTGATGATATCCGATAGCATGAAAGCGACCAGAATCTGGTACGGGACTGACTATATCGGGACAAAAACCCTTTTTGATGTCTCTTCTTGCTAAAGCAGCCCCCAGTCTTTTTCTGACCAAAGAAGCAGGAATTCCTTCAATCACAGCATTGGGAAAAGTGGTATAAACCCAAAGGAAACTGCAGACTTTGGTTTCTTTTGCTTTAATAACTTTTATCGGATTCAAAATACCGTTACTTAAAAAAACAATTTCACCTGGTGCAAGAGCTCTCTTGAGTTCAAATCCGAGGTTTCTGAATCCTCCAGATTCTGAAGCAACACAAACTGATCCTTCTTTTTCACCAATCACCAGCGGCCATTGTCCATTGGGAGAACGAACAATAAAGATTCCATCTTCTGTCAAAACAAAGAGAGAATAAGCTCCTTCTGCCTCCTGGACTATAGTCTCTATTCCATTAACTATGTCCTTTCCTTGGGCTAAAAGCTTCACAATTATTTCAATATCATTTATATCTTCAGCTGTCTGTTCAAAAATATGACCAAAATCCATAAATCTCTTTTTCAACTCTTCCCTGTTTGTTAAATTACCAGAAAAACAAGCACTCCATCTCCCCACCCTTGAGGTAACAAGGCGGGGTTCTCTATCAGAGCCACAATAGCCGATTCCCTGGCTCCCCTCAAATTCTGTCATTTCTCCTTCAAAACTAGGCCTTAGAAGTCCTTTGTGGGTTTGAATTCTGATCTTTTCATTATCGAAAGTTGATATACCACAATAGTCAGCACTTAGATGCTGTTGATAAAATATACCCCAAAAGAGATCTTCCAAAAAACGATTTGGGTATTTAGTGGGGTCAACACTTAAAGCAAAGAGTCCAGCCATCATCTTCCTCCTTTTGAAAGAAGTGGGTTTTTAAAAGAACAGAGAATTTATATTAGCATAAATATTTTTAAGAACAAGGTTAGCTTAAATCTTAAAAAAAGCTGCTCCCGGGGGAGCAGTGTTTAAATAATGAGGAAAAGTGAGTTTTCAGTAATCTAGGATCTCTCTGTCTTTGCCGAATATTATAGCAATAAGAGCCGTCCTTATATGCATACCATTCCTGACCTGGCGCCAATAAACAGCTCTTCTATCCTTGTCGACTTCCTGGGGAATCTCCTCCACCCTGGGCAAGGGATGCATTATTGCCGAGTTAGGTCCCAAAATATCCAAATATTCCACCTTAAAATAATATCTGCTGTAGTCTACTTCTGAAGATTCATTTTCTTTATCCCATTCTTTCTGGATTCTGGTCATATATACAACATCAGCTTCGGGGATTATTTTTTCCAAATCATCTGTTTCTTCAAAACGAACACCGTTTTCTCTAAGATAATCTTTAATATCATCTTCCATTTGGAGTTCTGGGGGAGATACGAACCAGATTGTAATTTTTTCATATTTAGTTAAAAGATAGCTCAAGGAACGAACTGTCCTGCCTCTTTTCAGGTCACCCACCATAACAATAATTCTTCCGTCAATACCACCTTCTCTTTCAAAAGACCGATGGAGAGTATAGATATCAAACAAGGCTTGAGTTGGATGCTGATCTCTTCCTGAACCAGCATTGATTAGAGGAACGGGCCTTCCAATATAATTCATCTCCCAAGCCATTCTTTCTGCTAAACCAGGTATAAAATGACGCATAATAACCAAATCAACATAACTTGAGAAAGTTCTTATTGAGTCTTCATAACTTTCCCCTTTTTTCCTTTACCCCTGTTGTATCCTCCAATTTTACCATCTCCTCTCACAACTCTATGACAAGGGATTTTATTGTCTTTGTTTTTAGCTAAAATATTACCAACGGCTCTGTGAGCTTTTGGGGAACCTGCCAACCTGGCTACTTCTTTGTAAGTTTTAACTTCTCCTTTTGGAATAGTTTTAGCTATTTTGTTAACTCTTTTTTGAAATAAAGTCATTTGCCTTTTTTAAAATATCTTTTGAATTTTTGTAAGTTAATTTCTTTAACACTTCTTTGTAAGGTAACCAAACATAATTTTGATGTTCGTGGGATAATTTAATTTCTTTCGTTTTTGTTTCAGCTAAAAGAAAAGTGGCTATTTTCATAACTGTTCCATTATCTCTTTTAAAAAAGAATTTTATCCACTCCAAAAACCCGTCAATAAATTCAATGTCTTCAAGGCCTGTTTCTTCTTTTATTTCTCTTTTTGCTGTCTCTTTTAATTTTTCTCCTTTTTCTATCATTCCTCGGGGAAATTCCCAATGACCTGCTTCATATTGAATAATAAGATATTTAATTTTATCGTTTTCTCGCCGGAAAACAACAGCTCCAGCTGATTTTTCTACTGGCATATTTTGATTATTATAAGAATCTTAAAATAAAAACTCCTTAAATAGATTCTTTTAATTTTAAGCAGTTATCTCAGGTAATTGAACTATCTTCATAACTTGTTTGGTAAGAAGAAGTAAAATCTTCCAGTAGTTTTTCCAGGTACCAGTAGCGATAGAAAATAACACCGAAAATAAAGATAGCAGCCACTATCCCAATAATTATAATCCCTATCTCAGTAGGAATTTTTCTTTGAAGAAGGCTTGGTTTTTTATTCATGGTTTTTAAAAAACTTTAATAATTTCTTTAAAGGATAAGTGTTTATAATGTCTTTTTTTTCTGCCCAACCTCTTCTTGCTTGACCTATTCCAAATTCAATAAACTTCAACTGGTCTTTATGATGAGAATCAGTGTTTATTATCATTCTAACTTGAGCTTCTTTTGTTTTTCTTACTTTCTCTCCATTAAGATCCATTCTTTCTGGAAAAGAGTTTATTTCCAAAAGAACATTGTATTCTTTTGCTGCTCTCAATATCTTATTAAAATCAATTTTGTATTCGTCTCTTCTTTTTAGAATTCTTCCGGTAGGATGGGAAATAATATTAATGTTTGGATTTTTAATGGCCCGAATAATTCTCTCGGTCATCTCTTTTTTTGATATTTTAAAACTGGAATGGACTCCCCCAATGGCATAATCAAGTTTTTCTAGGGCTTTATTATTAATATCTATCTCTCCCGTCTTTAAGATATTTGTTTCAGCTCCCTGCAACAACCTGAATTTTTTACCCCCTAATTCAAATTTTCTGTTAAGTTTATCTATCTCTTTTCTTTGTTCTGCTAGTTTTTTTTCATCTAAACCATGTTCAATTCTTAAGAATTTAGTATGATCTGCTATTCCTAAATATTCATATCCCATTTCTTGGGCAATATCTGCAAGTTCGGAAATTGAATTGTTTCCTCCATTCCATTCTGAGTGACAATGAAGATCACCTAAAATATCATTATAACCGATAATTTTGGGTAGTTCTCCTCTTCGGGCAGCTTCAATTTCTCCTTTGTTTAATCTCATCTCAGATGGTATCAAGGAAAGCCCTATTGCTTCATAAACCCCTTTTTCTGTTTTCCCAGCTATCTGCTTTTTCCCCCGAAAAACCCCATACTCACTTAACTTTAATCCTTTATCAATGGCCACCCTCCTTGTATGAATATTATGTTCTTTACTTCCAGTAAAATACTGAAGGGCAGCACCATAACTTTTTTGAGGAATAACCCTCAAATCCATATCAAATCCTTGTTTGGTTTTCACTGAAGATTTTGTTTTTCCTTTGCTCCAAACTTTAACTATATTCTCCTGGGAAACAAAAAAATCCATTGTCTTTTCAGGCTCCTCAGAAACAGCTAGAATATCAACATCTCCTATAGTTTCTTTCATTCTCCTCAAAGAACCCGCCAAATCAACTTTTTTGACTTCTTTTCTTTTCTCCAATTTTTCTTTTATTTCTCTTGCTTGGGGCAAAATATTTCCCAAAAGAAACCTTCCTTTACTTTTTTTTAAAAACTCAATTCCCTGTAAAATATTTTCCTCTGTTTTTTCACCAAACCCTTCAAGCTCTCTTATTTTCTTTTCTTTGGCCGCTTTCTCCAAGTCTTTAACGTTTTTTATTCCAAGTTTTTGGAAAAGCTTCCTTACTTTTTTGGGTCCCATACCCTCAATTCTTATGAGTTCTTCCATAGCAACAGGCAGTTCCTTTTTTATCTTCTCATAATACTTAATCTTCCCCTTTTTTATATACTCTTCAATTTTTTTGGCTATACTTTTTCCAACCCCCGGTATTTTTTCCAAAGATTTGAGTCCTCCTTTTTTGTAAATATCCTCAACATCTTTCTCTAAGGTTTCTAAAGTAACAGATGCTTTTCTGTAAGCATAAGGTTTGAACTCTACTTCCTCTGTTTTAAGATAATCTGCGATTTCTCGCAGGATTTTAGCTATTTCTTGATTTTTCATAAAAATTAATCACGGAAAGAAGATTCAGGGCGCCTTGAGCTACTAATCGTGGGAAAGAAATTAGGAAATAGACCATCCATAGGATGAACATTGCGATGAGCAAAAAGAAGCAACACCACAGAAATCATTGTAAAAGACCCAACCATAACAAAAACCACTTTAAATCCTAAAGCAGCAACTAAAACACCACCCAGACCCCCTCCAATCGCAGCTCCAATTCCCAAAAAGGTGCTATCTAAGCTCCACTCAATAGCCTCCCTTCCCGAATCAATATGTCTTGTAAAAACAGCATTCCAGGAAGGAACCACCATAGCCATTCCAATAGCGTTTAAAATTTGGAAAGCGTAAATATGCCAAGGTTGAGAAGAAATCAAAAAACCGAAAGGAACAAGACCGTTAATAAAGGTTCCCAAAACCATAAACCAAAAATCATCCTTCTCCCCATATATTTTATCCAAATAATTCCCAATAGGTACTTGTAAAACAGATTTCACCCCCCAATAAAAAAGAGCAGCAAACCCCGCCACTTTAGCCCCCTGAGCTGCGTTTCCAAGAGATATATTCTGGACAATAAATATGGCGAAAACAGGTCCCAGCAACCCCCAGCCACAATTCAAGAAAAAATCACCGGCTATCATTATTTTTATAACTCTGTTGATAAATTTAGGCATAATTTTAAAATTTAAGTTCCTACAACTTTAATGTTTATTTCTCTTTCTCTTGGTCTGTTATCAAAATCAATAAAAGCAATCTGTTGCCAAGAACCAAGCTTCAATACCCCATCTTCAACAGGAACAGCCAAAAAAGGAGTAATTAAAGCTGATCTTACATGAGCATAACCGTTACAATCACCCCATTTCTTGCAATGCTCATAATCTTTAGAAACAGGAGCTATTTTATCTAAAGCCCTTTTTAAATCTTCAATTAATCCGCTCTCGTATTCAATGGTTGTTATACCACAGGTTGAACCGGGAGAAGAAATCAAACAAATTCCTTCTTTTTTACCAGATGATTGAACTTTCTCTAAAACCTGAGAAGTTATATCAACCATCTGGTTATGTCCTTTAGTTGAAAGAGAAAATTTCATATTGTCTTATTGTACCCAATCTTTTTTTACAACTCAACTTAGAAATAAAAAGCGGACTATTAAGTCCGCTATATTTGAGTTGTTTATTGCTGTAACATCTTTCGGTCCAAAAATTCTATTATCTCCTCAATTTGGGAAATATGAAAAAATTTCTCGGGAACCTGTTTTATTAAAAAAGCCCGAGCGTTTCCCGGGCTAGAATATACCTTTAGGTTAGCTGTTTACTATACCAAAACAAGGAGCAAGGGTTTGTTCTGTCTCTTCTCCCAAAGCTGTACTCTCTTTTATCTCCAACTGGACTATTTTTAATCTACTTTCTCCGGCTCGCGATACAACAACCAAGTTATTTCCCCTTCCTATAAAAAGACATGGCTGGCCCAATGGATTTTCTCTGTCTTTGCTCCAACCACGACCCCTAATATCAGCTTCTGAAAATAATTCACCAAGAGCTCTTTGTACATCTACCATCCTATGACTACTACTCATATTAATCCTCCTTTCTGAGTGAAACAGATTATCAATATTCATCTTACCTTTTTTCTTTTAAAATTCAAGTCCTAAATTGTTTAAAAATAAAAAACCAAGAAAAATTCTCGGTGTTTTAAAATAAGGTGATATTAAAATTAGGATTTATATCTTATAATCTCTTCGAAAGTACAAGAACAGGGAGCATCATGACAAACATGACAATTATTAGAAAACATTACAGAAAGTTCTTTTGCTATACTAACATCCAGAGAGTTAAAAAGGCTCATAAAACAAGAAAGTAGATCGGCTGCCTCTAGTTTAACATCATCAAAAGTCTCATCTCTGTGTCCGCCCCTGTAAGATAAAATTGTCTCTGAAAATTCTCCTAGTTCTTCTGCTAAATGAACACCAGCATGTTCTAAAGTTCTTTTTGAAGCAGGATATATTTCGTTAAACATTTTTTGAAATTCTTCTAATGTCTCTGGTTTCTTATTTTTATCTATTATAACTTCTTTTCTTTTTTCTGGCTTTTTTACTTTACAGGCACAGGGGGAAGAACCACAATAAGAGCATAAAGAGGGAAACCTCTGCCAAAGTTCTTCTTCTATATCAATATGAAGCTGATTCATCATAGATGTGAACCAGCTAATGGCTATCAATAAATTTAATTTAGTTCTTTTTTTATCTTTTTTCCGAATACCTTTCAATCCTCTCATTACAAATCTTTCTACGTTAGAGAGCATGTCCTGAACATTAAAATATCTATCATTAGATAGCCCATAAACTTCTTTCACAAAATTCTGATATTCCTTTATAGTAATATTTGGTTTTACAGAACCCATTTGGTTTTAAAAAGTTAATACTTTCTTTTATTTTAATCCTTTGGGTAATAATTTCAAGAAAAAAGCTACCCCAAGATAGGGCAGCATATATCATCAAGAAAAAATGATTTCTGTTGATTCTTGTTCAACGACTTCTCTTAAGACCCGATTAAAACTCTCATCGGTTCTTTCTGCTTTTGCGGCTATGGCTCGCAAAATACATCTTTCTTTGGATTGTGAGACAAGGAAACCAGAATAATTTGCCCACTTCTCTATTCTTTGAAGCTCATCTTCTGGTAGGTTTTCTCTGAGTATTCTAAGTATTTTTTCTCCCATGTCTTTTTTCGAATCTACTATTTCTTCAATACATAATGTACAAGCAGATGTTCCATCTTCAAAACCCAAACAGACGACTTGGTGTCTTTTACAATAAGCTCCAGATTCTTGAGCGCACTCTAAACAAGCTATAGTATCAAGAGTTCCATTTGGTTGTCCTATAGGAAGGACTACAAAAACGTCAACATCATTTTCCCCACAGATTTCACAATGCATTTTCTCCCCTTTTGGTTAAAGTTAAAGAACAAATCTAATCTCAGTTTAGGTAAAAAAAGAACTTTGTCAACTTAAAAACCCCAAGTCAACCCTGGGAATTTTTATATCAAAAAAACAAACAGAAAAATATTTATTTCACTCTTGCTTCATTTAAATCTTTCAAGAGTTTTTTTAAATCAACCATGTGAAGCTGAACAGCTTCTTCAATTGTCTCTTCTTGTCCCAAAGGACAACCAACACAATGAAGGCCGTATTGTTGAAAAACAGAAATAGTAGTGGGATATTTTTCCAATACTTCACCTATGGCCATATCTTTTTTAATTTCAGATTCTTTTTTGTTTGTCATAATAAGATTATTATACCGTTTATTTTGGACCTGAATTAACCTTTTTGTTCTTCTTTTTGATGATATTCTTTGTTTATCTCATTCACAAATTCAAGAAGAATAGGATCGTCAAAAGATTCTCTTGCCCATTCCCACCAGGGTTTCTGGGGTCCTCTTTTTTGTTCTTTCCAATACTCCATCGCTTGTAAGAGATTCTCTAATCTATCTGCTTGATTAAAAAACCTTCCTTCGGGAGTTAGTCCTTTCTCATAATCTGTCCATAAATTCTTAATTTCTTTTTTTAATTCAGGAGGAAGCTCTGAAATTAATCTCCTTAATGCTTCTTCTTCTTTTTGGTACTTTTGTTCAGCTAATTTTTTCTTCTTTTTTTTAGAAAAACGAGGCAGTCTTTTTAAAACTTCTTCTAATTCTTTTTCGTCTTTGGGAAGAAGAGAATCATATGGAGTTGTATCCCCAGCATAAACCTCACAAAGATCATGAATTAAAGCCATTTTAAGCAGTCTTTCAACGTTGAGCTTTCTTTTCTTTCCTAATATCCAGGCCATCAGGGCTGTTCTGAAAGTATGCCCAGCAATAGTTTCTGGATTCTTTATCTTTCTTAGAACCCAACCCCTTCTTGGCATCTTTTTTAATTTTCCTGTTTTAATAAAAAAATCAAGCAATTTTTTCATGTTTTATTCTTTAACTTGTATGCCGTGGATATTTAACCTTTAAAATCTTGTAGGTAACTTTAACCGGCGAGGAAATTATGACCTCGTCTCCCTTTTTGTGCCCCATTAAAGCTTTACCTACTGGAGATTCATTGCTTATTTTACCCAAAGAAGGATTAGCTTCAATAGTACCTACTATAGTAAACTCATCTTTTTCTCCATCAACTTTAACTTTAACTTTAGCTCCAAGATTAACTCTATCTTTCTTGTTTTTGGGAGGTGAAGTTATTATTTCGTAGTTTTTGAATATATTTTCCAGTTCATTTATTCTTGCCCTTATAAAACCAATATCTTCTTGATAAGTTAAGAATTCTGAACTTACCTCTTCTGACTCCAAAAATTTAGGAGCTTCGTTTTTTGTTTTTAAACGCTCAAGATAAACCAAGTTTTCGTGTTCGTCTTTAAGTTCCTTTAGCTTCTCCTTTGTCAGGTAATATTTTTTCTCTGACATAAATAAAAAGTTTAATGTTGTGTTTAACTATTTTAATTATATTGAAGCTTTTGTCAACTCTTAAGGCAGAAATAGCAAGGGTTCTGAGGAAACCTAATTAAAAACTCTCCAAAATTTCTTTCAGTCTCTCTGCTGTTTCTGGTTCTATTTCTGATAATCTCTCAATTGTTTTTTCTGCTTCTTTTCTTTTTCCATCTTGAATAAGATAGATAGCTTTTTGACCTAAAGCCTTAATACTTTTTGGGTCTATTTCCAAAGCTATATTACAAAGCAAAGCAGCCTTCTCATAATTTTCTATTGCTCCATAGCCCTGAGCTATAAATAAAATAATATTTGGATCTTTCCCCCAATCGCCCCCAAGCTTAATAGCAGTCTCAATTTCTTTTATTCCCTTTTGGTAGTTTTCATTCGCCAAAAGAGCAAGCCCCAAAAACCAGCGGGGGGTTGACAAGGATCTATTCAAGTTTACCGCTTCTTCAAAAACATCAAGAGCTTCTTTTTCTTTGTCTTGTAAAAGTTTTGACCACCCTAATTGATTGTAAATTTCGGGTCTCAGAGGAGATAGTTGTTTGCCTTTTTCAAGATATTCTTCGCCTATCTTCAAGAAAGCAGAATCAATATTGGAAGCTTTATTACAAATCAATCCCAAATTTAAATAATGACGAACATCTAAGGGGTGTTCTTCAATGCTTTTTTTCATTTCAGATACAGTAAATTGAAAACCCTCTTTTATTGTTTCAATATCAACTTTCCCTTTTGCTTTGAGAATTAAGTTTCCAAGCTGAATTCTCGTTTCTGGATTTGTAAAACTTGGTTCAATTAAAGCTTTTTTGTAAAGATTAAATCCCCCAGAAAAGTCAGTCACAGAAACTTTAGCTGCCCTGACAGCAAGGTTAGAATGAATAGTCGGCTTTACATTGAATTTATAAAGAGAAAAAGCAAGCCCTAAAATAACAAGAAAGATCAAAAGGGCGTTAGTTCCATTTTCACTAAATCTTCTTTCTTTTTTTTCTCTCTCTGGAACTTTATCTTTTGTTGTCACAAAACAAATCAAACCCAAAGAGAAATAAAATACAATTAAAGGTCCAGGGGTATCGAAAACAAAAAGGTTCTGCAAAAAGTAAGAAACAAACATCACAGCTAAAATACCTAGAGCTATTTTTCTTCCCAGAGAATTCTCTTTCTTTGTTCTTTTGAAAAGAAAAAAGAAAATAAAAAAGAAGAGTAGAAAATAGGAAACAGTTCCCAAAATTCCCATCAAAACCATAATATCCATAACTTGATTGTGAGATCTGTCATACCAAGTTTTACCTGTTCCACTGTAACGAGGATTGTAATATTTGTTAAAAACAATATTGTAGTTTTCCCAACCCCAACCAGTAATAGGTTTCTCTTGGAAACCTTTAAAAGCTATCTCCCAAGCTTCTGTTCTTTTCCATAAAGTTCGTTCAAATTTACTTCTCAATAATCTATTTGCAAAATAAGGAAGACCTCTCATCCATCCTTCCCCCCTGTTTTGGAACATAAAAACGCCGCCTCCGATTATAAAAATAAGCAAAACAGCCATAAGAATCTTCCATTTTTTTGAAGGTAAAATAAATACTAAAAATAATAAAAACAAGCACACACTCAACCCAAAAGAAACAGCCACCGCTCTTGAAGCACCAAGAAGCATAATAATTAAATTGAAAAGAGACAGGAATAAAAGAATTCCTTTCAGAATCTTTTTTCTTTCAATAAAAAACAAAAATCCAGCCAGAAAAACATGCAACATAGAAAAGACAGATAAATAAATAGGGTTACCCAAAGTAGAACTCATTCTTTTTCCCGTTCCTTTCATTAGAAATTCAAATCCTAGAGTTTGTCCTATACCATACAAACCAATTAAAAAAGAAACACCCAAGGAAACCCAAATAAACTTTCTCCAATCTTTCCATTTTTTAAAACAACTGCCCAAGACCAAAAACCAACCATAAAAGTGTAACATGGTCAGAACTCCTGTCATTCTTTCTTGAGTTGAGAAAAAAGATCTTGAAATATCAACTCCGGTTATCATTGTCAAAATCAAAACAGAAATAAAGATTGTTAAAGCTAAAACTACAGGATGTTTAAAATTGGGCCTGTATTCTTCATTTTTAATTATTAAGATTAACCAAACAACAAAGATAATTTCAACTAAAACTTGAAAAGCAATAATCTTTGGGAAAATGTAAGGATATAGTGTTTCCCGAAAAACAAAAAGAGGGATAAATAAAACCAGCAAGCTCAGCCATTTAATTGTTTTCAAATAGATTTTTTCTAGATCTTTAAACATAATATTATTAAAGATATTTTAACACTTAGAATTAAATAAGAATAGTTGCCAAAATTATATTTCTATTGTAAGATTAATCATCATGAAAATTCTAATTACGGGCGGTGCGGGCTTCATTGGTTCTCATCTTACAGATAAAATAATAAAAGAAGGTCATAACGTTATAGTTGTTGATGATTTGTCAACGGG
>CAYZYK010000006.1:11891-36422 GCA_964482615.1 uncultured Candidatus Saccharibacteria bacterium | reverse complement strand
ATGTTATCATTTTACAAACCTAAGGGTGTATCATATGTATCTGAACCTGGACAGTCCATTTCAGAAAAATCCTATACTCTAGAATTTCTCTGGAATAGAGGGCTGCTGGAACATTGAGGGAGAACTGAGAGCTCGTGAATTACTCTCGCTTTGTCCTCTCTTGATTCTCAGCAGCCCTATTGTCCAGTTTCAGGAGTTTCCTCTTCGTCATCTTTTCTATTTAAAGACGAAGGGAAATATTCATTGTTGTCTCCTCTTTGAGCAGTAATCTTTGGCCCAACTCGGACCTTGCCTGCTGATTCTCGATCCTGGAGAAACTACTTATCCAGAAATCTCTGACCCACTCTTCCAGAAAAAGTGGGTGAATCGTTCACGAATCAGGAGATTACTGACCACCCTTCCAGGGTGATGTTTTTCCTTACTACTGGACCTTCTTATTTCCAAGAACTACCCACATTATATCACAACAAAATATCTCTGTCAACAAAAGAGCTTTGAAGTTTTCCTGTTCTTTTATTATCTAAAATTAGGTAAACCTGTCAGCTACCACCGAAGCAGCGTAAGCTTCCGGCTTAATTTTGGCCTCAAAGCCGTTGCTTTTTATTAAACCAACCACTTCTTTTATCATATCTCTTGTCTTGCCTCTTTCTCCAACGTCTGCATGAATGTAACGGAACTGGTAATTTAAATCAGAAGAAGAATCTTTAACTCTTTTTTGGAGAGATTTTTTCAAAGTCAAAGCAATCTCACAAGATAACAATACCTCCTGGAGGATTCTTTGTTGAAAATTGGAAAATTTCTTTTTTTCTGCCCCAGAATACTTTATTCTTTTTAAAAAGAACCTTCCTCCCATTCCTACTCTTAAAATAACTACAGCAACCGGAAAAGATATTTTATCTCCAGAATCAGAATCACAACCAACCACAATATCATAGAATTTAGTTGGCTTTCTTTTCATATAATTAAAAATTTCTTCAGTTACTTTTCTGAAGTTTAAGTTTCCACAGGTAGGGTTATAAAAATGTCCGTCTTTGAATTTACTCATAATTGATTAATATTAGCAGATTGTTCTAAGCTGTCAACTTACTATATTTAAACAGATTTAATTATCTTCACAAACTCCTTGGGTTTTAAAGAAGCACCACCAATTAACAATCCATTAGTCTTTGCTTCTCTAATATAGCTCTGAGAATTATTACTGTTTACACTTCCCCCATAAAGAATCCTTATTTTTTCTGCTTGATTTCTGGAATAGATTTGAAAAATAATCTTTCTTATTAACAAAACAGAACTCATTGTTTCGTCAATAGAACAGTTTTCTCCAGAGCCAATAGCCCAAATCGGCTCGTAAGCTAAAGTTAAATTCTTAATCTCTTTTGAAAAAATACCATCAAGACCTTCTTTAATCTGTTTCTCTATTATTTCTGCCTTCTTTTTCTCTTTCCTTTCTTTTTGGGATTCTCCCACACAAAGTAAAGGTTTTAATCTTACCTTAAGCACTTTCTTTATCTTCTTGTTAATCTCCTCATTAGTTTCTTTAAAATATCTTCTTCTTTCTGAGTGACCCAGAATAACATATTTTACTTTAAGATCCTTAAGCATCAAAGGAGATATTTCTCCAGTAAAAGCACCCTTCTTTTCCCAGAAACAATCTTGAGCTCCTAATTCAATATTATTCTTTAATTTAGAAAGTAAAGGTAAATAACAAAAAGGTGGACAAATTAACACTTCAGCTTTTTTAAAACTTTTTATTCCTTTTTTAACATCAACAAAAAGTTTCTCAGCTTGTTTCTTGTTTGTGGGATTGCATTTCCAATTGGCTGCTATTAAAGGTTTCATATTATTGTTTTCTTAAATAATCAGCTGCTTTCTCAGGTTCAATGGTTGATATTTCCATTTTTGTTCCTATTTCAAACCCTGCCCAAGTTGCTGTTTTTGGTAAAATTGTCCAGTGCCAATGATAATGATCATATTTCTTTCCATCAGAGGGAGCTGTATGTAAATAAAAGTTGTAGGGAGGATCATTCAATCCTTTATAAAGTCTGCTCAAGGCCTGCTGAAAGGCCTCTGCTAACTGATCTTTTTGTTTCTTTGTTATTTTCTCAAAATAAGAGAGGTGTTTTTTGGGAGATATAATAATTTCGAAAGCTACCTTTGAAGCAAAGGGGCAGAGAACAAAGAACTCGTCATTTTCAAATACAATCCTTTCCCCTTTCTCCATTTCCCAATTATTCATCTGACAATAAATGCATTTTTTATTTTCTTCAAAATATTCTTTTGAGCTAGAAAGAGCCCCTTTTAGATCACTGTCAATAAGGGGCGTAGTTATAATTTGGGAATGGGGATGGGCAATGGAGGCACCAGCCTCAACTCCGTGGTTGTAAAAAATAAAAACGTAGTTTACAAATTTCTTTTTCATTAAATCAAGATATCTCCCCTGATAAACGCTTATAATATCCTTAATTTCTTTTAGGGAAAGCTGTGCTATTTGCTTTTCATGGTCGTGGGTTATAACAACCTCATGGAAACCAACGGCATTCATTCTTTGAAATAATTCCCCCTCTGCTCTTTTTTCTAATTTGGGATATGGACTGAAAGCTGGAAATTTATTTGGCAAAACAACTGTAGTCCATTCTTCGGGAAATTTATCTCCCTTTTTGAAGGGAATCTCTTTGCTATTTAAAGAAACAAGGATGGGGGTTTCTTGTTTTGAAATATTACAAAAAGGACACTCATTTCTTGAAGTTTCCTCTTTTTGTCTTTTTTCTCTTTTAAAAGTTTCGGGTCTCTTGGCTCTACCAGTTGCTATTACCACCCAATCCCCAGAAATTAAATCATGTCTTAATTCTGAGGGAAATTTTTCCTTTTTATTTTCCATAGAATGTTTTATTTTACCATAAACCAAAACAAAAAGAAAAAAGGGGTGTCCCCGAAAGGATCCCCTATTTGATATGGACAATATTGCCCTCAGCAAACTAAAGTGAAATTAGGTGACTGAATGTCGATCCTGACAGGAGGATCAGCTCCCCCAAAGAAAGATATCAGTTCCTTTGTGTTACGTGAAGCTAAGAGGTTAGCTTCAGTTTCCATAACAACTGTATTATCTGCTTCTCTGGGAGTAACAGAGACTTCACACCCAAGAAGTTTTTCAAGACCCCTTTTTATCAAGGAAGCTATTCTGTCCAGGTCCTCTTCTCCGTCTTCTTTTTGGGGCACCACAAGCCCCCTCACAACAGCCTTCATTTAAGCCTCCTTCTCTGAGTGAAAAACTGTCCTCTCGGTCTTTTTTACTATAATTTAATTTTCTATTTTTGTCAATATCTTGGGTCCTTTTTTTGTTACCAAAACAGTATGTTCAAAATGACAAGATAAAGAACCATCTTTTGTTTCATAACCGAAACCATCTTCTGTCCTTTTAAGGTTAAAATTACCTACCGTTACCATGGGTTCTAAACAAAAAACCATCCCTTCTTTTAGTTTTTCTCCCTCTCTTCTTTTGCCAAAATTAGGAATTTTAGGATCTTGGTGGAGCTCTCTCCCTATACCGTGGCCACAAAGCTCCCTTACCACCCCAAAATCCCTTCCTTCAATATATCTTTGGATGGTATTCCCTATATCACCAAAGGTATTTCCTGGTTTTGATTTCTTTATACCTCTTTTTAACGCTTTTTTGGTTACTTTTATCAACCTCTTAGCCTCAATGGATATCTCACCTACTGGCACTGTAACTGCCATGTCAGTATGAAATCCTTTATAAAGTATTCCAAGATCTAAAGATAAGATATCTCCTTCTTTCAAGGCGCGATTAGAAGGTGGTACGTGAACAAGTTCTTGGTTAACCGAAGCACAAAGAGTTGAAGGAAAATCCTGATATCCTTTAAAAGATGGTTTTCCTCCAAATTTAAAAATCAGGACTTCAGCTGCCCTGTCTAATTGTTGAGTGGTAATTTCGGGTTCAACTTTCTTTTTTAACCCTTCTATAATCTTAGCTAATATCTTACCACCTTCACTTATTTTTTTAATTTCCTCTTTTGTTTTGATAGAAATCATTTTTGTTCTAATGTTTCAAGAATATCACCGAAAACATTAGCCACAGATTGTTCACCATTAATTTCATTTATTTTTATACCTTCTTCTTTCAGATGATCTATTATAGGGAGAGTCCTTTCTTTGTACTCTACCAATCTTATCTTAATAACTTCCGGGTCATCTAATTTCTTTCTTTTCTCAAGCTTTGAGCCATCCAAGGGACAGGCAGTTAGGTCTTTTGTTTCTTCTGTGTATAAAATAGGATGACGCATTAAAGCACAAATTCTACGATGAGAATTACGGAAAATAGATTCTTTAGCGCTTACTTTTATTAAAATCACTTTAATATTGTCTTTCCCATAAAGTTTCTTCAAAAGGGGTGTTATCTTCTCGCTCTCATAAAGCGTTCTTGGGGAACCCGCCAGAATAAGACTCTCGTCTCTTTCAGCTAGCTTTTCTATTTTCTCTTCTATTAATTGAACAACAAAAGGAGGAGCACAAAGCTTTCCTGTCTGCCAAAGTTTTTTCTGGCCTTCAAAGTAATATTTCTTACCATCAACAGTTATAAATTCTCCCTTTTTTACCCCCATTACTTTCTCTTCAATAATCTTACTTGTTTCGATATAATACAATTCAAATTTCTCTGATAGAAGCTCAGACTGAGTTCCCTTTCCAGCCCCTGGAGGACCTAATAAAATTATCACTTTTTTTTGAGGCATAATTTGAATTCTTAAAATGTTTCGTATTCTCGCATCTGAAGCTGGGCATTAATTTGTTTCAGTGTATCTAAAACAACACTAACAACAATCAATAGACTTGTTCCTCCAATCAGAAAAGTAAAGCCCCTAATACCTGTTGCACCACCCACAACAGACGGTAAAACAGCTACAGTAGCTAAAAACAAAGCTCCTAAAATTAAAACTCTGTTTAGAATATAGTTCAAATGCTCAGCTGTTGGTTTACCCGGTCTTATTCCAGGAACAAACCCGCCCATTTTCTGCAAATTCTCTGCTATGGTTTCTGGGTTAAAAGTCACTGCGGTGTAAAAATAAGTAAAAAGAATAACCAAAACAAAGTAGGCTATCCCATAAAACCAGGGATTTTGGAAAATAACCACCACAGAATTAATAATATTACCAACAATACCTTCTGCTGCCCCTAAAAAATTAGCCAGCATCCCGGGAAGCAATAAAACAGAAAGAGCAAAAATAATTGGAATAACTCCAGCTGGATTAACATTTAAAGGTAAATAAGTTGAAGCCCCGCCATACATTTTAGTTCCTCTCACTCTTTTAGCGTAAGAGACAGGTATATTTCTTCTTGCTTCGTTAATCATAACTACACCAGCAATTATTACCACAGCCAACCCGAGAAAAAGAATATAAAAAGGGATGTCAGAGACATTCCAGGTTACAATAGCCTGACCAATCGAAGTTGGAACACGAGCTACAATACCAGCAAAAATCATAAGAGAAATACCGTTCCCTATTCCTTTTTCTGAAATTAACTCACCAAGCCACATTAAAAACAAAGCCCCAGCAGTAATAGTTAAAATAGAGGTCGCCAGCAAGGGAAAAGAAAGAGAATCTATTACCTGCTGTCTTTGAAGCAAAGTTAACATTCCATAGCTTTGCAAAAAAGCTAAAGGAATAGTTAGCATTCTTCCGTATTGATTGAACTTCTGCCTTCCAGCTTCCCCTTCTTCTTTATACATTCTTTCAAGCTGAGGAAAAATCATAGTCAGAAGTTGAAGTATAATAACAGAGGTAATGTAGGGTCCTAAACCCAACATTACAATAGAAAAATTACTTAAAGCTCCTCCAGTAAAAAGATTTAAAAGACCAAAAAACTGGTTACCAGCAAAAAACCTTCTCAGGTTACTCAAATCTATTCCTGGAATAGGAATATTTGCTGCTAATCTAAAAACAGCAAAAATAAATAAAATAAAAAGAATTTTGTTACGTAACTCCTTTTCTTTAAAAAGAAGAGTTATTTTTTGATACCACATATTATTTTTTTATTTCACCACCTGCTTTTTTTATTTTCTTTTCAGCTCCAGCAGAAGCTCGACAGCCTTCAATTATTAATTTCTTTTTGAGCTCTCCTTTCCCTAGAATTTTAACTTTGGGAACTTTCCCTTTTATTTTACGAATAATTCTCTTTTTAATCAAAAACTCCGGAGTAATAATATCTCCTTGTTTTGTTTTATTCTCCAAAACCTCAACATTAATTTCTGCCTGGTCTTTGTTTTTTGCTTTTTGTTTGTATCCTCTTAGCTTGGGATACTTTTTAATCAACTCTCGAATAAGAGGATAAGAAGTTTTACCAGCTCTGGCTTTCTGACCTTTGACTCCTCTTCCAGAATAAGTTCCTCTTTTTCCTCCTCTGCCAATTCTCTTTTTCTTCTTTTTTTTGTGTTTTGGTTTAATTTGATGTAATTGCATAAACATGAGGATTATTTTGTTTTTTTATCAATTCTTTTTTCTTTTTTTTCTGTCTTTTTTTTCTTTTTTTTCTTTGAGGCAATTTTTGATTTTTCTTTTGATTTTTCTGTTCTGATTTTCAGTTTATTGAAGGCTTTAATAGTAGCTCTAGCATTATTTATTTTGTTCTTTGATCTGGAAATGATTTTGGAAGAAACGTTACCTATGCCAGCTAAACCACAAAGTGTTCTTACTACACTTCCTGCAACTAAACCCCTACCTTTAGTTTGTGGTTTAAGTAAAATTGTTGAAGGTCCATATTTTGCCTCCACCTCATAAGGAATAGTTTCATCTTTAATTGGTACTTCAACTAAATTCTTTTCTGCAACCCTTTTTGCTTTTTCTATTGCTTGAGCAACATCTGGTGCTTTTCTTACTCCTATTCCAACCTTTCCTTTTTTATCTCCAATAGCTACCGTAGCTCGAAATCTTAATCTTCTTCCACCAGCAGTAACTCTTGTCACCCTGGCAATATCTAAGACCTCAGAATCAAATTCTTCTTTTTTATTTTGGTTTCTATATCTTTGTTTTGTCATAATTAGAAAATGTTTTAAAACTTTAACCCCACTTCTCTTGCTCCTTCAGCTAAAGCTTTTACTCTGCCATGATAAGCATAAGGACCTCTATCAAAAACAACCTTTTTTATCTCTTTTTTTTGGGCTTTTTTTGCAATAAGCTTACCAACTTCCTTGGCAGCTTCTGTTTTTTTATTTTCACCTTTAATTTCCATGTCGTTTGAAGAAGCAACAACTTTACCTTCTTTATCGTCTACAAGTTGAGCATAAATATGTTTTGCAGAGCGAAAAACACAGAGCCGAGGTCGTTCTTTTGTACCTTTAATCTTAGCTCTAATTCTTTTTTTTCTCCCCTTGACTCTTTTTTGTTTGGTTGTGCTGAACATTTTATTCAAGTATTTAATTTAGATTATTGCTCCAGAGTCGCTGCCTTTTTACCTTCTTTTCTCCTTATTTTCTCACCCACATATTTTATCCCTTTTGCTTTGTAAGGATCAGCCTTCCTAACTCCCCTTATTTTTGCAGCTACCCTTCCCACTTTTTCTTTATCAATTCCAGAAACAGTAATAATATTCCTCTCCACTGAAAAATCTATTTCTTCTGGTGTCTCTATCTCAACTGGACGAGAAAAACCGACATTTAAGATTAATTTATCTCCTTGAACTTGAGCTTTGTAACCGACTCCATTGATTTCAAGTTTCTTCTCAAATCCTTCTTTAACTCCCCTCAAAGCATTGCTAATCAAGGTTCTGTACAGCCCCCAGAGTGACTTTATTTTCTTTGGGGAAGAATTGTAATCTCTTTTAAGAGACACAAAAATCCGCCCATCTTTTATTTCTGTTTTAATCTCTGGATGAATTTTTCTTATTATTTCACCTTTAGGGCCTGAGATTTTCAATATCCCGTTTTCTTTTTCAACTTTTACTTTTTCTGGTATTTTAATTGGTTGTTTGCCTATTCTTGACATAGTTTTATTAATATGATATAATTTAATATGAGTGAGGGGAATTTCTCTAAGATGGAGGTGTTGTGATGAGTCTACTCCCGGTTCTTTTTGGTGTTGCCTGTTTGTTTGTCGGGTTTGAACTAATATTGGAGCCTCTCGCTGAGAAGCTCGATATTTCTAAGCCCAGATTACATCTGGCGATGGTATTGTTGGCTACGGCCATGATACTATTGAACGAAACAATAACCGCGAAGGTATTTGAAGGTATTTAAAGAACAGGAGATGTCTCTATCCAATCAGGCATCTTCTGTCTCTATTCGGAGACAGGTAGAGGAACCCGCCCAAGACACTCGATCACCTTCCGCTCAATAGAGGAGTCATCAAGCTCCTCTCGGCCCCAAGGGTTAGCAATCCTGCGGGGCTTTTTCTTTTTACCAAATTTTAACTAAAATCTCTCCTCCTAAATTCATTTTTCTTGCTTTTTTCCCTGTCATCACGCCTTGGGGGGTTGACACTATACTAACCCCATACCCACCTTTAACATAAGGTATGGAGGAACTTTTTTTATAAATCCTCTGACCCGGCTTGGAAACTCTTTCCACTCCTAAAATTGCGGGGCTCCCCTCTTTATCATATCTTAATTCTATTTCTAACATTTTCTTTTTCTTTTTTTTCTTTTTTTTAATACCTTCAATAAAACCTTCCTTTTTTATTACTTTCGAAATTTCAAATTTCAAATTAGAAAAAGGAACATGGACTTTTTCTTTTGAAACAGCCTGGGCATTACGTATTCTATTGAACATGTCAGTTATTGGATCTGTCATAATTTTGTTTACCAGGAGGATTTTTTAACTCCAGGAATTTTACCTTTATTTGCTAATTCTCGGAAACATATTCTACATAAACCAAACTTTCTCATATATCCCCTACCTCTTCCGCATCTGAAACAGCGTCTCACTTTCCTTGTAGAATACTTAGGTTTCTTTTTTGATTTTGCAATTTGTGATTTTTTTGCCATATTTAAATGTTTATTCCTCTTTAATAGGAAAACCCAAAAGTTTAAAAAGCTTCAATCCCTCTTTTTTGTTTTCAGCGTCAGTCACCACGGTTACCTCTAGTCCTAATATTGTTTTTTCTTTTTCGGCAAAGATTTCAGGAAAAGATATATGTTCTGAAAACCCCACGGTTAAGTTGCCATTTTTATCTATTGATTTCTGGGAAATTCCTTTAAAATCACGAGAACGAGGAAGAGCTAAAGAAATTAGCTTTTCTATAAAATTATACATTTTCTTTCTTCTTAAAGTAACTTTAGCTGCAATCTGAGTTCCCTCTCTTAAAGAAAACCCAGAAACTGATTTTTTAGCTTTAATTAATGTGGGTCTCTGACCGGTAATCAAGGTTAAATCTTCCAAAACGGTATTTTTTATTTTCTCTTGCTCTTTTGAAGTTTTATCTGAGATAAGTTTACCAAAAGAAGAATTAACCACTACTTTCTTTAGTTTGGGTACTGCCATATCGTTTTCGTAATTAAATTCTTTTTTCATTTCTGGAATTATCTCTTTTTTATATTTTTCTTTTAATCTTGTCATTTTTGAAAATTAACATATTAAATTTCTTGACCGCACTTTTTGCAAACCCTGTATTTCTTTTCTTTTTCAATCTTGTGGACTATCTTTGCTGCTTTTTTACATTTAGGACAGATAAGTTTTGTGTTAGAAATATGAAGAGGAACTGGCTTTTTAACAATCTGTCCTTTTTCTCCACTTTTTTTGGGACGGACATGTTTTTTAACTAAATTAATTCCTTCAATTAAAATACTATCTTCTTGAGGAAGAACTTTCAAGACTTTTCCTGTTCTACCTTTATCTTTTCCTGAGGTTATTAAAACTGTATCGTTTTTTTTAATCTTCATAAATAAAATATGGGTTACACGATATCAGAAGCCAAAGCAACCACCTTATCAAAACCTTTTTCTCTTACTTCTCTTGCTACTGGGCCAAAAATTCTACCTCCTTTTGATGTTCCCCCTTCTCCTAAAACCACAGCAGCATTATCATCAAATTTAATGTAAGAACCGTCTTTTCTGCGATAATTTTTTCTTTGTCTAATAACTACAGCTCTCACTACATCATGTTTTTTAACGGGTTTTCTTGGTTCTGCTTTTAAAACTGATCCCACAATAACATCTCCCAGTTGAGCATAACGTCTTCCAGAACCTCCAATAACCTGAATACAACGAATAATTTTTGCTCCGCTATTATCTGCTACTTTTAATTTTGTTTCTTTCTGAATCATAAAATTATTTCTCTGTTTTGCTTTTCACTTTCCATTTTTTATCTTTACTTATGGGAGTGTGTTCTTCAATAATTACTTTATCTCCTACTTTGTATTCTTCTTTGGGATCCTCGGCTTTATACCTTTTAGAAACTTTAAATCTCTTTTTGTAACGAGGATGTTTTTTTATTCTTTCGACCTCAACAACAACTGTTTTTTGCATTTTGTCAGAAACTACAGTTCCTTTTAATTGACGTTTTGGCATAATTTTAATTAAGTTTTATTTTCCCTTATTTTTTTCATTTAAAACGGTTAAAATTCTGGCAATTTCTTTTTTAGTTTCTTTAACCTCCCCGACATTCTTTAGTTTGTTTGAAGTTACTCTGAATCTAATATCTCTCAATTTTTCTCTAAGATCTTGGAGTGACTTCTGTAATTGAGATACGCTTTTTTTACGTATTTCTGATAATTCCATGTTTTATCTTTTAACAAACTTAGTCTTTATTGGTAATTTATGAGATGCTTTGCGGAAAGCTTCTCTAGCTTGGTTCTCTTCAATACCATCCAATTCAAAGATTATTCTTCCTGGTTTCACAGGATAAACATAATGATCAACCCTTCCTTTTCCTCCACCCATAGGAACTTCAACGCCTTTATTGGTCACAGGTTTATCTGGAAATATTCTAATCCAGAGCTTTCCCCCTTTTTTAAGATATCTGATTATGGTTCTTCTTGCAGCCTCAATCTGGCGAGAAGTAATCCATTTTTTGCTCAAAGACTTAAGACCAAAACTACCAAAGGAAAGTTCAGTTCCCTGGGAGGCAACTCCTTTGGATCTTCCTTTAAAACTCTTTCTGTGTTTAACCTTTTTGGGCATTAAAATTGCCATTCTGTTCTTTTTTTATTTAAAATTTATTGTTCTGATCTTTCTCCTTTATAAATCCAGATCTTTATTCCAATCACGCCATAAGTACAATAGGCTTCAGTGAAAGCATAGTCAATATCAGCTCTTATTGTCTGACGAGGAAGCCTACCTTGTTTTAACCATTCAGTTCTTGATATTTCAGCCCCATTCAATCTCCCTGCAACTTCAACTCTCGCTCCTTTTATTTCTTTATTTGAGGTAATTTTATTCAAAGCTCTTTTTAAAACACGACGATAAGGTGTTCTTTTTTCTATCTGTTGGGCCATCCACTGAGCAACCAAAGAAGCTGAAGCCCAGGGATTTCTTATTTCTCTTATTTCAATCTTTATTTGAGGAGCTATATCTTGAAGATTTTTTCCTCTCTTTGTGGCTATCTTTTTTGTGACCAAAAATTTCAATTTTTCCACTCCTTCCCCGCCTCTTCCTATAATAAGACCGGGTCTTGAACTTCTGATAATAATTTTTATTTCGTTTTTATTACGTTCAATTTCAATATTTTCTACTCCACCTTCTTTTAATTTTTCGTTCAATAATTCTTTTATTATCAAATCTTCCTCAAGATACTGAGGCATATTTTCACCGTAAAATCCTCTACTATCCCAATCTTCTGTTCTTCTTGTTCTGTATATTTTTGGATGGACGTTATGTGACATTTTACTTTTTAATTTTAGAATGCTTTTCTTCTAAATTTTTTATCTTGAACAATTGTTTTTTTAGGTTTCTTTATTTCTCTTTCTGGTTTGAATTTTCTTTCTTTTTTAGTTAATTTTTTCTTCTCTCTTTTATCTTCTTCTTTATCTTCTTTGTTTTTTACTTCAGGTTTTCTTTTTTTCTTCTTTTTTGATCTTTTATTTATCTCATCTAAAACTATTGTTATATGAGATTTTCTTTTTAGGATCCTAGCTGGCTGACCTCTTGATTCTGCTCTCCATCTTTTTAATTTTGGTGCTTCATCAACTTTTATTTCTGAGATATAAAGGTTTGACTTTTCCAATTGATGATTTTTTTCTGCTGAGTCAACAGCTGAGTTTAAAAGTTTCTGAACAGGACGAGCTGCCTTTTTCAAAACAAAACTAAGAGCAGATTGAGCTTGGTTTACTCTCTTCCCTCGAATTAAATCAGCAATCATTCTTACTTTCCGGGGAGCTATTCTTAAATTGTTCAATTTTGCTGTAATTTGCATAACTAGATTATTCTTTTTCTTGTTTTAATCTCCTTCTTTCTTTTTCTGCTGCTTCAACTTCAAGCTCTCTTTGAATTTTACCACCGTGTCTAGTGAATTTTGTAGTTGAGGCAAACTCCCCCAATTTGTGTCCCACCATTTCCTCGGTAATGTAAACAGGAACATGCTCTTTTCCGTTATGGACACCAAATGTAAAACCAACCATTTCGGGAGCAATAGTACAAGCTCGAGCCCACGTCTTAATCACTGTCTTCTCTCCTTTTTTAACCTTCTTGATTTTCTTCAGTATGTTGGGGTCGATATAAGGACCCTTTTTAAGACTTCTTGACATAATTATTTTTTCTTTTTCCTTCTTTTTATAATTAATTTACTTGTCCATTTCTTCTTTTTGCGGGTTTTAACTCCCCTGGCTGGTTTACCCCAAGGAGTTTTGGGGTGTTTCAAACCAATAGGAGCTCTACCTTCTCCTCCACCGTGGGGATGATCTCTTGGAGTCATAGCACTTCCCCTGACAGTAGGTCTTTTCCCTTTCCAACGACTCCTCCCTGCTTTACCTATCTTTACAAAACGATGTTCTGGGTTGGAAACAATTCCCACCGAAGCAAAACACCTGTTGTCAACCTTTCTTATTTCGGTTGAGGGCATTTTCAAATGAGTATATTTTCCTTTCTGAGCTAAAATCTGAGCTGAAGTTCCAGCTGACCTGACAATCTTACCCCCTCTATCTGGTTGCAGTTCAATATTGTGAACCATTGTTCCAACTGGAATGTTTTTCAATCTCATTCTATTCCCTATCTTTATAGGAGCTTCTTCAGAAAACTTTATCTTATCTCCTTTTTTCAACCCCTGAGGAGCTAGAATATATCTTTTTTCTTTATCTTCATATTGCAAAAGAGCAAGAAAACTTGATCGGTTAGGATCGTATTCTAAAGCTAAAACTTCAACTTCTGCTGGTACTATCTTTTGACCAAAATCAACCACTCTATATTTTCTTTTTGCTCCTCCTCCTTTATGACGGACAGTAATTCTCCCACCACTACCCCTGCCTCCTTTCTTGGAAAGGGGTTTTACAAGATTTTTCTCTGGGTCTTTTTTATCAATCTTAGAAAAATCAGTTCCTGTCATTCCTCTTCTTCCTGGTGTGGTTGGTTTATATTTTTTCATAATTATATTATTTCGATTTTCTGACTTTCTTTTATTCTAACAATTGCTTTTTTGTACCCGCTTTTGAAACCCTCTGTTCTGCCAAATCCTCTTCCTTTTCTAGGAATCTTAATTATATTAACTTTCAGAACATCAACCCCATAAACATCTTCTATTGCTTTTTTAATCTCTGTTTTGTTTGCTTTAGGATAAACCTCAAAAACATACCTATTTTTCTCAGCTAATCTGGTAGTCTTTTCAGAAACATGGGGGCGTTTCAGAATTCTAGGAGCCAGAGATTTTCCTTTCTTAACTTTCTTTGTTTGTTTTCTTTTTTTTGCTTTCTTTTTGGGCTTTGCTTCTGGTTTGGGTTTTTTCTTTTTCTCTGGTTTTTTCTTTTTTCTTTTAAAAAAGTCTAATAAAGACATATTATTTTTCTTTCTTTAAAAAAGTTTCTTTTGTTTTTTTAATTGCTTCTTTTGGCATTAACAAATATTTAAAACTAAGTAAATCCAAAACGTTCAAATTCCTTGCTTCAATAACATCAATTTGAGGAAGGTTTCTTGCTGACAAGATAACATTTTTATTGTAAGATGGCAAAGCAATCAAGCAGTTTTCTTTTTCAACGGGTAATTTTTCTAATATTTCTGCTATTTTTTTTGTTTTAATGTCTTCAATTTCAAGCTTATTTAAAACTATAACTAGTTTATTTTTTGCTTTTTTACTAAGCACCATAAACAAAGCCTTTCTTCTCATTTTCTTGGGAATTTTCTTTTTGAAAACCTTCTCTTTTGTGGGGCCAAAAGTCACTCCACCGCCTCGCCAGATAGGTGAACGAATTGAACCATGTCTTGCTCTTCCTGTCCCTTTCTGACGCCAAGGTTTTCTTCCCCCACCTCTTTTATTACCCCTTCCTTTTGAATGAGCAGTATTCTGTCTTTTGTTAGCTTGCTGGGAAACAAGAACCTGATGAACCAAATCAGAATTCATCTTCAACCCGAAAATATCTTCGGGTAATCTTGTTTTTGTCAATTTTTCACCTTTTTGATTATATGTATCAACAAGCATGTTATTTTTATCCTCTAATTTCAAGTAACGTACCTTTGTGTCCTGGAATAGCGCCTTGAACTGCTAAAATATTCTTTTCTGAATCTATTTTTACTACTTTTAAGTTTTTGATTGTCTTTCTTTCAGCTCCCATTCTACCTGGCATTTTTTTACCTTTGATAACCCTTTGGGGGAAAGAAGAACCAACAGAACCCAAGGTTCTGTGTTCGTGTTTCACCCCGTGCGTTGCATTCCTTCCAGAAAACCCCCACCTTTTAACTGCTCCCTGAAATCCTTTTCCTTTGGAAATTCCAGAAACTTTAATTTTATCCCCTTTTTTAAAAATTGAAGTGTCGATTTTATCACCGACTTTAAATTTCTCCAATTCTTTTTCATCTCCTATTCTTTGTTCTTTTATATACTTAAATTCTTTTCCCTTCATTGTCTTCTTAATTTTCTTTTTCTTCTCAATTTTTCCAAAGCCAATCTGTAAAGCTGTATAGCCATCTTTTTCTTTTGTTTTTTTTTGGAGAATATAGCAGGGACCAGCAGAAATCAAAGTCACAGGAATTGAATTCCCCTCTTTGTCAAAAATCTGTGACATTTCTATTTTTTTTCCTAACAGAACTTTAGGCATTTTGTTAATCTAAAAACCGGGCACAGCCCGGTTTCCAACCTTAGCTATGCTCAATATTTTAATTTAATAAATTACTTTTATCATTTTTGAGTTGAAAAGATTAAGTTAGGTTCTTATCTGAATATCAACTCCAGAGGGCAAGGTTAAATCTTTCAAAGCACCGAGAATCTCGGGCGAGGGATTTAAAATATCAATCAACCTCTTATGAATCCTCATTTCATACTGCTCGCGAGAATCTTCGTGGATAAAAGTAGATCTGTTAACCGTATACTTATGAGTTTCTGTGGGTAAGGGTATAGGCCCCATCACTTCTGTTCCATACCTTAAAGCAATATCAATAATCTCTCTCGCGCTGTTGTCTATGATTTTATGATCATAGGCGCGGAGTTTAATACGAAGTCTGGGTTTTTCTTCTTTCTCAGCTTTCTTTTTCTCGGTTTGAGAAGACTTTTTCTTCTTTTTAGAAGATTCCTTTTTTTTAGTTGCTGTTTTTTTAGCTGGCATCTTTAGGCTATCTTATCCAATTAAATTTTTTACTCAGGATAATAATCCAGAGCTTAGGATCTTTTCTTAATCCTGAATTATAAATCGCTTATTTTATGATTTTAGTAACAATTCCTGTACCTACGGTTTTTCCACCTTCACGTATTGCAAATCTTTGTTTCTCTTCCAAAGCAATCGGAGAAATCAGCTTCACTTTTACATTAGTTGTGTCACCCGGCATAACCATCTCTGTTCCTTCGGGTAAAGTTACATCACCCGTTACATCAGTTGTTCTGATGTAAAACTGAGGCTTGTAACCTGAGAAGAAAGGAGTATGACGCCCGCCTTCTTCTTTGGCTAAAACATAGATCTCTGCTTCAAATTCGGTATGGGGCGTAATTGAGCCTGGTTTGGCTATTACCTGTCCCCTCTCTATATCTTCTTTTTTAACTCCTCTGAGCAAAAGTCCTACGTTGTCTCCTGCTCTTCCTTCATCTAAGGTCTTGTTAAACATCTCAATACTTACAGCTACAGTTTCTTGAGTTTCCTTTAGACCGACAATTTCTACTTTCTCGTTAGGTTTAATAACCCCTCTTTCAATTCTACCCGTAGCTACAGTACCTCTGCCTTCAATGGAAAAAACGTCTTCAACGGGCATCAAAAAGGGTTTATCTAATTCTCTAGTAGGTTCTGGAATATGATTATCTGCTGCTTCAAGCAATTCACCAATACATTTTTCTTTTTCATCATCGGAAGAGTCAGCTTCCAGGGCCTGAAGAGCAGAACCTCTGATTATAGGAGCTTTATCTCCGTCAAAATCATATTTATTCAGAAGCTCTCTAACTTCCTGTTCAACCAAGTCTACAATTTCAGGATCATCTACCTGGTCTGTCTTGTTAATGAAGACAATCATTTTGGGCAAACCCACTTGTTTTGCCAAAAGAACGTGTTCTTTGGTTTGGGGCATAGGCCCATCAGGAGCTGAAACTAAGAGAATAGCTCCATCCATTTGAGCAGCTCCAGTTATCATATTTTTAATGTAATCAGCGTGACCCGGACAATCAATTAAAGCATAGTGTCTCTTTTCTGTTTCAAACTCTACGTGAGAAATAGAAATGGTTAAACCCCTTGCTTTTTCCTCGGGAGCAGAATCAATCTGTTGCACGTCCTTTTCGGAAGCAGCAAACCCTTTTCCTTTTGTGTATTTAAGAATAGCAGCAGTTAGGGTGGTTTTACCGTGGTCTACGTGACCGATAGTACCTATATTAAGATGAGGTTTCCCTCTCTCAAATTTTTCTGCCATAATTTATTTTACAACTACTAAATAAGTTAACTAACGTAAGACGTGAATCAACAATTTATTCAGCAGTTAGTGATTATACTTTGTATTATTATTCTATTAAACAAATAATTTTTTGTCAATTTAACCTTTATATAGTTTTTTTCTATATTTTAAAGCTAATCGTGAAAAAGTTATAATTCTATTTTACTAATATTTTAAAAAAATGCAACCGTCATCCTTTATTTTCTCTTGCCCTCTATTATTTCCTGGGTAATATTATCGGGTACCTGACCGTAATGATCAAATTCCATAGTAAAGGTTGCTCTTCCTTTGGTAATGGAACGCAAGGTAGTTGCGTAACCAAACATCTCAGATAAAGGAACTTTCCCGTCAATAACTTTCATTTTAGCTCTATCTTTTGTTTCTTCAACTTTTCCTCTTCGAGAACCCAAATCAGAGATTGCATCTCCGAAGAATTCAGCCGGGGTTACTATTTCCAATTTCATGACTGGTTCCAATAAAACCACCCTTCCTCTTTTGGAAGCTTGTTGTAGGGCCATGGATCCTGCAATTTTGAAAGCAAACTCCGAAGAGTCAACTTCATGAAAAGAACCATCGTATAAGGTAACCTCTATATCAACCATGGGATAACCTGCTAAAACACCCTTATCCATTGCCTCTTTAATTCCTTTTTCAGCAGCAGGAATAAATTCCTGAGGAATTGTTCCTCCTTTAATCTCGTTTATAAATTCAAAACCCTCGCCTCTTTCTTTGGGTTTTACTTTAATATTTACATGTCCGTATTGTCCCCTACCACCTGACTGACGAATATATTTACCCTCACCTTCAGCTTGGTTTAGTATGGTTTCTTTGTAAGCTACCTGTGGTCTACCCACGCTAGCATCCACCTTAAATTCTCTTTTCAGCCTGTCAGTAATAATCTGTAAGTGCAATTCTCCCATTCCAGAAATAATTGTCTCCCCCGTCTCCAAATCCTGGTTCACTTTAAAAGTAGGATCTTCTTCAGCTAATTTTCTTAAAGCTAAACCTAATTTCTCTTGGTCAGCTCTTGTTTCGGGGGTAATTTTAATTGAAATAACGGGCTCTGGAAACTTAATTTTTTCAAGTAATATTGGTTTATCTTCTTCACAAAGAGTATCTCCGGTTGAGACACCCTTCAATCCGACAGCTGCTCCTATTTCTCCGGCATAAGTTTTCTCAAGGTCTTTTCTTTCAGCAGCATGCATCCTCACCATCCGGCCAACTCTTGTTTTTTTCTGTGATGTTGCGTTCAAAACACCAGAACCAGCTTCTAAAACTCCAGAATAAACTCTGAAATAAGCCAAAGAACCAACATAAGGATCGGTTGCTATTTTAAAAACCAAAGCAGAAAAAGGAGAAGAATCAGACGGTTTTCTTTCAATTCTTTCTCCTGTTTTGGGGTCAGTTCCCTCAACTGAAGGAAGATCAACTGGAGAAGGCAAAAAATTAACCACAGCATCAACCAAGGGCTGAATGCCTTTGTTTTTTAAAGCAGAACCACAGAAAACTGGAATAAGTTTGTATTCTAGGGTTGCTTTCCTTAAAACCTTTTTAAGCTCTTCTTCAGATATCTCTTTTTCTTCCAAAAACTTTTCAAGTAAGTCGTGATCTTCTGCTGCTATTTTCTCTATCATTTTTTGGCGAGTTCCTTCAGCTTTCTCTTTTAGCTCGTCTGGAATTTCTTTTTCTGTTACCTTCTCCCCTATTTTTCCTTCAAAGCACAAAGCTTTCATTCTAAAAAGATCAATAACTCCCTCAAAGTTATCTCCTGCTCCGATAGGAATCTGAAGAGGAACTGCTTTCTGGGTAAGTTTTTTATGAATTGATTCTAGGCTTTCATCGAAATTCGCCCCAGTTTTATCCATCTTATTAATAAAGCAGATTCTGGGGACCTTGTATTCATCAGCTTGATGCCAAACAGTTTCTGATTGTGGTTCAACACCAGCCACTCCATCAAAAACAACAACAGCCCCATCAAGAACTCTCAGTGATCTTTGTACTTCAACGGTAAAATCAATATGTCCCGGAGTATCAATAAGGTTTACTTGGTGGTCTCTCCAGAAAAAAGTGGTAGCAGCTGAGGTAATGGTAATTCCTCTTTCTCTTTCTTGTTCCATCCAATCCATAATAGCCTCGCCCTCATGAACTTCTCCGATTTTATGTGATATTCCGGTATAGAAAAGGACCCGTTCAGTAACGGTTGTTTTCCCAGCATCAATATGGGCTACAATTCCTATATTTCTTACTTTTTCAATTGGGTGTCTCTTATTTTCTGTCATGTTTTAATAAATTAACCCGGCATATTTAATATTTAAATGCTGGGTTAAAACTCTTTTATTTAGCAAAGTGAGCGAATGCTTTGTTGGCTTCTGCCATTTTGTGAACGTTTTCTTTTTTCTTTATGGCATCTCCTGTGTTTTGGGAAGCTGCAATTAATTCATCAGCTAATTTCTTTTTCATTGATTTTGCTTTCTTTGATTTGGCAGCTTGAATTATCCAACGCATAGCTAAAGCTTTCTGTCTTGCTCCCTCAACTTCTTTGGGAACCTGATAGTTTGCTCCTCCAATTCTCATTGATTTAACTTCAAGCAAGGGAGAAACATTTTCTAGGGCCTGTTCAAAAGTTTCCAAAGGTTCTTTTTTGGTCTTCTTTTTTATCTCTTCAAAAGCACCATAAACAATTTTTCGAGCAGTTTGTTTCTTTCCTTTTCTCATTATGTAATTGATAAACCTTGAAACATCCAGACTATCGTAGACAATATCTGGTTTTGGTTGAAGGTAATCTTTTCTTTTTCTTTTAATTATTTGTTTCTTTTTCTTTCTCATTATTATAAAAAATTACTATTCTTCTGGTGTGGGTGATTCAGCTTCTTCTGGGACACCTGCTGTTTTAACTTTCCCGACAGCTCCACTTTCCTTTGTTCCATATTTTGACCTACTTTGTTTTCTGCCCTCAACTCCCTGACTGTCCAAAACCCCTCTTACAACATGATATCTTACGCCAGGTAGATCTTTCACTTTTCCACCTCTCACTAAAACAACAGAATGTTCTTGTAATTGATGACCTTCTCCTGGGATATAGGCTGTAACTTCCATTCCGTTGCTGAGTCGAACCCTGGCTACCTTTCTTAAGGCTGAGTTTGGTTTTTTGGGAGTTGCTGTAAAAACTTTAAGACAAATTCCTCTTTTGAAAGGAGAAGGATAAAATGATGGTTTGTTTTTTAATCTGTTAAATCCAAAACTGAGCCCACGTTTTTCTTTGCGCTTCTTTTGTTTTTTTCTTCCTTTTTTAATTAATTGATTAATAGTTGGCATAAAAACTAATTAAGCGCTGAGCGCTCCTTTTATACGAATTAATTTAACAAACAATAGTAGTTTTGTCAACAGTAATATTCATCAAATAAAAGAAAAGCCGGTAATTGTTGTAAAAAATAAATTGACTACTGATATTAATAAAGGAAAGAAAATGAATATAAATATAAGTAAAAAGAAAAGTCCGTACTGAGCCAAAAGTCTTTTTATCTTTTGAGTAGAATAGGGCAAAAAAGTAAACAAAACATGAGAACCATCCAAAGGGGGAAAAGGTAAAAGATTAAAAATTCCCAAAAGAAGATTTATCCAGACAATAAAACTAAAAGCAGTAATTAGATTCTGAAAAAAAACACTATGAGGAGGAAGAGCTCTAATACTTAAACCAAATACTAAAGCAAGAAAAATATTAGACAAAGGACCCGCTAAAGCAACTTTGGCTTCTCCATATTTCTGATCGCGAAAATTATAGGGGTTTATTGGTACTGGTTTTGCCCAACCAAAAATAATTCCTCCCCCGGTTAATTTAGCCATCAAAATTAAAAACAAAGGAACAATAACAGACCCTATGGGGTCTAAATGCTTTAAAGGATTAAGAGTTAGTCTGCCAGCATTCTTTGCTGTTGGGTCACCCAAATACAAAGCAACGGTACCGTGAGCCACTTCATGAATAATAACCGAAAAAAGAAGAATAATTATTAGAATAATAAGGGATAGTCCTACAATCTCCATATGAGATTTAATATACCATATTTTTTTTAAAAAAGAAAAAGGTTTCTTGAAAAAATAAAAATTTCTGGTAAACTTAAATTATTAAAACAAAGTAACAATTGACTATCGTCTAATTTTAAAAATTAGAAAATATCAATTCCAAAAAAAAATGAAACAATGTCCTATCTGCAACAAAAAATCAACGATTGTTCAAAAAAGAAAAAAATTGAGGGGAAAGTACAATCCAACAACCAAACAGAGAAAATATCCTAATCTTCAATGGGTCAAGATTCCTTCTGATATTGAAAAAGGACCCTACAAAGAATTCGCCGGAGAAAGAATTAAAGCCTGTACTAAATGTATTAAAGCAATGAGAAAGAAGAAATAAGCGGGGCATAGTGTAACTGGCTAACATGCGCCCATGGGGTGGGCGTGATTCTGGGTTCAAATCCCAGTGCCCCGACAATTTTAAAAATAAAATCCCACCGCTAAAACTCTAAGCGATGGGATAGATATCCGAAACCTATCTATCTTAATTTAAGATGACAAAGGAGTTACCCCCACGACCTCCCAATCGAAACTTGTAAGGCGATTTTTTGTTTCACGCGGGGAAACAAGACCTTCATATCTTACTAACTCCATTGATTTCAAATAAGCGGGTTTTCTCTCTCTAATCTCTGACCAGTGAACTCTCGCCTCTCTTCCATCTCCTAAAAGAAGACAACCAAATTGCTGGGCCCTGTTATACCACAGGACCAAGGCTGTATTCTCTGAAATTCCTTGGGTCAGAGCAGAGACTGAAGAACAATATGTCTTTATTGAAGGAATCTTTTCCACAAAGTGAGGAGAAAGAAAGCTTTCTCTCCACAAACCTTCAACCACAATTCTCATCTGATCCCAATCTTCAAGTTGGGGCCAAATGATATTTCCGACACTATCTTGATAACATCTTATCTGATATGTGTTCTGCACAGACAAGAAAAATTCTCCACTCTGGGAAATTAAAGCAATCTCCCAGATCCACAAAGAACCATCGGAATTGAATTGAAGGAGCCGGAAATGACATCCGGGATATTCAGAATAAGGAATATCCTTAAGATCAACTTTAATTGGAACAGATGCTTTATACATTCTCGGCAATTCCCCATTTTCATTCCAGTTCTTTTTGGGAATCACGTTTTTTTGTCCATCTACTGTAACTCCAAAAATATTGGGAGAATCTACATAAGTTAAAATAACAACGTCTTGGTGGGGGTATAATTCACCTATAGAACCATTACTTAAAGGATCTTGTTCTCTGTCATCTATTGAAAGACAAACCCGTACATCATCGATTTCGGACATTTTTACTTACCTCCTTTCTTTAAGGTGCTTTCAGAAGAAAACTCCTGAATACTAGATTATATAATATTATGTAAATATGTCAAATTTAACTAAGATTTTTCGGAAAAATGAAAAGGTCCCGCGCGTCGCACGAGACCTTTGTCCAAGGAATCAAGGGTTCCGGCAAGGGTTAGAAGTCCAAGATTTCAAGAACAAAGAACACCCAATTGGGTGTTCTTTGTGCCCTGTCATTTTCTAGAAGAGTTCCAGAAAATTCATTTAAGTGGGTGCCCGCACACCATGACCACGGCCAGGGCGTATATTGAGCTCCCTCTGAAAACATTTGTTCTAGAATCTAAACCTAGAAATGGCAGGGCTACTTTTATTTTATTTCTTACATTAAGCTTTTGTCAAGCGTTAGCTTAAAATCCAAAGGAGATATTAAAATGTTTCTGCATCTTCTCTTTCGTATTCGAAAATATCTTCAGCAGCAAACCAGAAATACAGTTCGTGCTCAGCTTCCTTTTGGGTTTCAGAAGCATGAACTATGTTAAAAATGGCCCTTTTGTCTCTGTTAGCAGCTGAAGCATCATCTACTGAGAAGTCTCCCCTTATTGTCCCCAAGGCAGCATCTGCTGGAGCGGTCGATCCAGCAATCTTTCTTACCATCTCAACCGCATGAACTCCTTCAATTACCATTTTAACCATGGGTCCTGAAGTTAAATAATCAATAAGCCAACTTCTAACCTTCTTCCCTATCTTGTAAGGGTCATCTGTTCCTATTTCTTTAACTGGATCAATTCCGTAGTTCTTATAATTACCCAAGGTTTTTTTCCCTACCCTGGTTATCCATTCTTTACTGTTGGGATAATGTTTGTCTATTTGTCCTTTTGTTGCTTTGAACATTTCAAGAGCAACTATTTTTAATCCTCTTTTTTCTACTCTTGCTATAGCTTCCCCAATCAAGCCTCTTTTGACACCATCTGGTTTTATCAAGAGTACTGTTTTTCCTTGTTTTGGATTTAACATAAATTTTATTAAATTAATTTTTATTCTTCAATTTGTAAATTATTACCATCAGATAATATTTTAATATCTCCTAGTTTATCTGTTCTTAACACATATATAGCAGATTTTTCTAATCTTTGCAAAGTTTCAGGGGTGGGATGACCATAGGAATTTTCTCCAGATTGTATCACAGCAATCACAGGAGACACGGCCTCAATAAATCTTTGATGGCTTGAATATTTTGATCCGTGATGGGCAACTTTCAAAACTTCTGAATTAAGGTCTATTCTTTTTTCTGTAAGTTCAATTTCAACCTTTTCTGTAATATCGCCCGTGAAAAGAAAGGAATTTCTCCCAAAAGTCATTTGAGAAACAATAGAAGTATCATTGCTGTTTTTAATATCTTTCCCTTTTTTATTTTCAAAAGGGTGGAAAATATCAATTTGTACATTACCTGCTTTTATTCTCTGACCAGCTGAAGCTATTTTAGTTTTAAATTCTCTCTCTTTTAGAATATTTTCCCAGGCTTTGTATTGGGCTGTTTCTCTTTTAACCCCCGTCCATAAAATATTCTTAATTTTATATCTTTTTAAAACTTCAATCAAGCCCTCAATATGATCTTTCTCTGGGTGAGTTAAAATCACAAGATCTATTTCTCTGTCCCAGGGGGCCATCTCTTTCTCGATTTTTTCTAATAAAACATTTCCTGGACCACCATCAATTAGGATCTGATGATTCTGATCTGTCTTAATAAAAATACTATCCCCCTGTCCAACATCAAAGAAAACTACTTTTAATCTTGTATCTGTCAAATCAAAAACCTCTTGCCAGACAAAGAAATTAAGAAAAATTAGAACCCCTATTAAAATTAAAAAGGCTTTTTCTTTTTTTGAAAAAATAATCACAATTATTTACTGGAAAAGAAAAGAGAAATAAAGGATTATAAAAATCCTTTATTCTCTGTTTTAAAATCTAAACCTTTCAGTCTGCTTTTTTTTCTTTGGAAGGTAAGAATTTAAACATCTTTGTGCCACAAACAGGACAAATTCCAGTAGCTGCTCTTCTTTTAGTTGAACCTTTCCCCTTCATTGTAATTTCTTTTTCTTTTGTCATTTCCTGTTTCTTACCACATTTTACACAGTAAGCTACGGTCATATTTTTATTTTAAGTTAAAAAGGTTTCTAAACCGAC
>CAYZYK010000006.1:0-11791 GCA_964482615.1 uncultured Candidatus Saccharibacteria bacterium | reverse complement strand
TCTAAACCGACCTTTAAGTAAAACTATTATATTTCTTCTTCCTCTTCTTCTGAAGAAAAAGAAAAAGGGGTGGATTCCTGTTTCTTTTTTTGGGGTATTTCTTTTGCTACTCCCAAAGCGGTCAAAAAACCACCCAATATTAAAGCCCCAACGACTATTAGCCAGAATAATCTCTTTTCAATCTGAAAGTTTTCAGAAATCACCATCCCTATTCCAAACCCAACCAAAAGAAAACCAAAACCTATTAAAAAATTTTTCAATAATTTACTGAAAGACATAATAATTTATTTCTTTATTTTACCATTATTTTAGCCAGCTAACCAGCCACCATCAACCACAACAGTAGAACCCGTCATATAAGATGACTCGTCTGAGGCCAAAAAGAGCACCAGGTTGGAAACCTCTTCTGGTTTTCCCGATCTTTTCATGGGGATTCTAGCTAACATTGCTTTTTCCGTTTTAGGATCTTCTTTAACAGGATCAATCATCGGCGTTTCAATCAATCCTGGAGACACAGTATTAACTCGAATATTAAGGGGGGCTAGCTCAACAGCTAAAGCTTCTGTCATTGCGGTAATCCCTCCTTTACTTGCACAATAATGAACAATTTGAGGAAAACCAATCCCTTGTTGTCCCATAGCAACGGAGGCAATATTAACAATAACCCCTGATTCTTGTTTTTTCATTTCTCTTGCTGCTGCTTGAGCACAAAGAAAGTATCCTTTCAGATTTACATTTATTGTCTTGTCCCATTCAGCTTCTGTTAAATAAAGAAAGTTCTTAAATTGAACAATGCCCGCATTATTAACTAGAATATCCACCTTCCCCCATTTTTTAACGGTTTTGTCTATCATTTCTTCTACCTCAGATTTTTCAGTAACATTACATTTAACTGCCATTGCTTCACCTCCCTCTTTTTTAATCTCTTCAACAACCTTTTGACAATCTTCTTTTGAGACATCAGAGACAACTACTTTAGCTCCCTCTTTTGCTAGAAGCTTAGCGTGAGATTTACCCATTCCCCTTCTTGCTCCAGTAATTATAGCTACTTTGTTTTTTAATTTTGCCATATTTTTTATTTTATGATTTTAAAAAGACCTTTTGTTACTTTTATTATTTTAACTTATATCAATTAATATGGAAAGTTAAATTAATTTGTGTTTTACTTTCTGGTTCGGGTATCTTTTCAAACTCTCTTTTTGGTTTTTATTCTTTCAAAGATCCCCTTAATATTCTTTAACTTCTGTTTTTTCAATAATATTATCTACAATCTTTTTAATTTCTAGTTTCTTCTCAAGCTCTTTAACTTTTTTAAAGTTACCTTTTGCCGTCTGGCCCCCAGGAACAAACAAGCTACAACAATCTTCTTGGGGTTTTATTGAAACTTGATAAGTTCCTATTTCCCTGGCTATTTTAATAATCTCTTTTTTATCTTTGCCAATTAAGGGTCTTAAAATAGGTGTCTTAATATCTTTTGTAATTATCTTAATATTGGGCAAGGTCTGGGAACTAACCTGTCCTAGACTTTCCCCCGTAATTAAAGCTTCACAATTCTCTTTCTTTGCTATTTTTTCTGCTATTTTAAACATTAACCTACGGTAAAGCAAAATTCTGTATTTTGCTTCAATTTTGATTTTTATTTCTTTTTGGGCTTCTCCAAAAGGTAAAAAATATATTTTGAGATTGGGTTGATAATTCAAAAATATTTTAGCTAACTGTTCTGTCTTTTTTATGCTTTTTTGAGAAACTATGGGAAAACTGTGAAAATGTAACCAAACATTCTTAGCTCCCCTTTTGGCTATTAGAAAAGAGGAAACAGCAGAATCAATACCACCCGAAATTAAAGAAAGAACTTTTCCTGAAACCCCACCGGGTAATCCTCCCTGTCCTTTCTCTTTTTTGAAATAAAGGAACCATCCTTTTTTTCTTACTTCAATAAAAATAGTTTCGTCGGGATTTTCAAGGTCAACTTTTCTCTTAATATGTTTTGCTATCTCATCAATAATTTCAGCTCTCTTTTTCTTCATTTCTTTTGTTTTCCTCAATCTTAAAGCAAAAGATTCCTTTTCTTTAATCCAATCTTTCCAATTTTCTTGAACAAAAGAAGAAATATCATTTAAAGTAGCCTTGGGAAAAAAAAGAGATTCTGCAAACCAAGAGATACCAAAAATCCTCTTCATAATAAAAAAGGTTTTTTTTATTCCTTCAGTTTCAATAAAAATTCTTCCTCTTTGGGAATCAATTTTAAAATTAATATTCTCTTTCTTGAGAAAAAAAGAAAGATTATTAAGCAGCTTTCTTTTAAAAATCTTTTTCACTGGTTCTGATTTCAAAAATAATTCACCCGGAGCTAGAAGTATTCCTTTTTTGAAGTTTTTATTCATGTTTTTTAACTGAGTTTAATATAGCAAAATAAAGATAAAGCTTCAATTTAAATAAAAAGAGGCGCCGAAATGACGCCCTCAGGATTGAATAAACTCAACCCTATTTTGCACAAAGAACATCGATCATGTCTGGCTCACATAAGTGGCAACTAGGGTGCCATACTGCCCCCCCAAATCAGAAATTATCACTCTGGGTATCTCCATCTTACTTCTCCCTTCTCTTCTCCTGTTTACCTGTAGCCTCGAGGGTTCTTGCTGGGGTGATCTGTTCTTCCTTCATGAAAAGTTTTTCTTCCTCCCTGATGAGCTGGATGAAAACTTTTCGCCTGACCACCGTTTATGTATTTTCTTCCCCGAGGCCTGCCATTGCTTCGATCCATGTTTCTTCCTTCTGTTTCCCGTCGCTTATCCTTGAGGATGACTGACAATCAAAAAACTTCCTTTGCTTCTTCTCTCCTCTTGTTAAGTTAACAAAGAACCGTGAACGAGATATTTTATTTTACAAGAAGGGTTTTAAAAGTCAAATAAAAAAAGAGCAGGAATTAAATCAGGATACTAAACCCTGATGTTCCTGCCCAGATATACATATCTATTGTTTCGAGATCATCTCCCCTCTAGCTTTTCTGGTTTGTTCCAGAATCATTCCTGCAGCATCTCTTCTGGCTTCTACGCTGCCATCTTCGTGTTTCAAAATAGCACTACCGATTATCAGGAAATGAGCTCCTGATTTGATAGCTGCTGTTGGCGTATTAACCCGCTTCTGATCTTCTGGGTCCTGACCCTCCAACCGGATGCCAGGGGTTAAATCAAGAAGATGAGTAAGCTCTTCTTTTCCTTTCAGAATACTGAGTTCGCGCGGCGATGAAACCACTGCTGGAACACCCGCCAGAACAGCTGCCCTAGCAAACTTCAGCACTCCAGCTTTAGTGGGAATACAGAAGATATAGTTGCATTCTTCCTCATCAAGTGAGGTAAGAACAGTAACGCCCACAATATCAGTGTCCGATCCTTCAGCAACCTTAACTGCAGCCCTCATAGCTTCAACTGAATTATGAGCATGGATAGTCAAAAAATCAGCCTCAGCATCAATGTAATGACCCACTCTTCTTTCCATGGTTCTTGGCACATCCTCAATTTTAGGATCTGCCATCACCGCCAGGCCCATTCTCTTTAAGGCCCGAATAATACTAACTCCACAAGCATCGAGAAGATCGTTAACTTTCACACCTCCAATAACATCATGAAGAGCGTCTGTAGTTTCAATAGCTTCTTTTGGATTCATTCCATCAAGGGCTAGAATAATTGGGTTGAATCTTTCCTCTTCCATCTTCTCTCCCTTCTTTGGTCTTTGCTGGTGTTTGGTGTTCTATGTCTCAGTACTGGGCAGTAAGTTCCTGCCAATTAGCTTTTGGGCGAACCGGTTCAGATCCCATTCCACAAAGAGGACAATCCTCAGGAGGCCAAACAGATAAAGCACGGTCAATCAAAGCAACAATTCTTCTGCCTTCAAGCTTTTTCTTACCTGAACGGTTGAAAATAACAAGAATTACCGGCAAAATCTGAGCGCCTGCTTTTTCTAAAGAACTTATAGTTTTCAAAGTGGTGCCTCCGGTAGTTATCACGTCTTCCACCACCAGGACAAACTCACCCTCTTTAATTTCAAAACGCTTCAATATCATTTCTCTCTCATCGGGAGTAGGTTCTGTAAAAGCAGTAGCACTTTCAAGCTGGCATGCCACCTCATAAGCCATAGTAACAGCACCCATAGCAGATCCTACAACCCTGGAAATCAATTGAAAATCGTATTCTTTTTCGCAATTCAAAATAAGATCTGAACACGCCTGACTCAAAATAGCGGGTCTCTGTATTATAAAGCTACCATTAAAATATCCGTCTGAGTGATTTCCTGAAGTTAGCAGAGCATGGGGTCTCCTTGGATTACCATCATGAATCCAAAGAGCATCTATACTAGCAAAAAATCCCATCCAAGCTTCTTCTGTCCTTTTCATTCCTTTCTCCTTTCTGGTTAAGAGGCAGAAAGAGTATCGGGGTTGAAACTTAAGAACCAAGAATATTGGGAGGGGGGAAATTAGTTATCCACTGCCATAAACCGAAAAAGAAACCTCCTAGGGTAATTAAAATAAGCAAAACTCCAATGATTCTCTCTTTTAAGCTGAGCTCTTGCATTCTCCTTCCTTCCTTTTTAACAAAGAACAAAGCAGGTTTAATCTTACCCTCTTTTTAAAATTTGTCAAACTATTGCTGCCCAAAAAGTACCATCATAGCTTTAAGTGTTTTCTTTTTCTCTCTTCTGTGTGAAAAATATTTTTCTTTTTCACAAAAAGTACATTCTGAGCTTATTTCAATATTTTCTTTTTTTAATCCCAAACCCAATAACTGGATTTCAGCTACTCTCTTAAGATCAAAAAATACTTTATTTTTCTCTTTTTTCAAAAGATTGGCAGGGACCCTCTCAAATTTTTTTAAAACATCTTCCTTAACTTCAAAATGACAAATACCGATTGAGGGTCCTATTCCTATTAAAATATTTTGAGGTTCTGTTTTAAATTTTTGTCTTATTTTTTTAACAGCAGAAAATAGAATTCCTTCAGCTAAACCCCGCCAACCAGCGTGAATCAAACCGATAACTTTTTTTGAGGGTTCTGAAATAAAAATGGGCAGACAATCTGCCACAGTTATTGCCAAGAAGGTGTTTTTATCTTGGGTTATTAAACCATCTGTCTTTTTGATAATCTTTCCCCTGTCTTCTTTTCCCACAATCTTAATTTTATTCTTGTGTACTAGCCCAGCATTTATAACTTTATTTTTCCCAATTGCCAATTTCTTTAAAAACCTTTCTCTATTTTTTAAAATTTCTTTATCTTTTCCTTCAAGTCTCATTGATCCTTCTTTTTTTTCTGAAATAGCTAAGATTAAATCAGAATTATTAAAAATAGAAAACATTGGTTTTGTTTATCTTTTAATTTTCAAAAAGGTGGCATTAACAGCGACTATTACGGTACTCAAAGACATCAAAATAGCACCAACAGCAGGACTCAAAACGATTCCTAGGTTATAAAAAACACCCGCTGCTAGAGGAATAGCCACAATATTATAACCTGTTGCCCAAAACAGGTTTTGTTTCATTTTAGAATAAGTTGAGCGAGCAAGAGAAATAATAGAAACAACATCTCTGGGATCACTCTTAACCAAAACAACATCAGCAGATTCAATAGCAACATCAGTTCCAGCTCCAATAGCTATTCCAATATCTGCTTCAACTAAAGCTGGAGCATCATTAATTCCATCACCGACCATAGCTACTCTTCTTTTTTCTTTCTTTACTTTCTTTACAACTTCTGATTTCTCGTCTGGTAAAACCTCAGCAAAAAAATTATCTAATCCTAATTCTTCAGCTACAGTTTCTGCAACTTTTCTGTTATCTCCAGTCAGCATTAAACATTCAATTCCCATCTTTTTTAGATCAATTATTGCTTGTTTTGATTCTTCTCTTAATAAATCAAAAAGGGCAATAACACCTATTAATTTGCCTTCCTTAAGAATATAGGTTATGGTTTTCCCCTGTTCAGATAATTCCTTTATTTTTCTGTTATTAATTTTAATCTCTTTTTCTTTTAAATAATTTTTTCCTACTGCTTTAATTAGTTCCCCTTTTATTTTACCTTCAACACCCTCTCCGGGAATAGTTTGAAAGTTTTGTGCTGATTTCAGTTCAATTTCCTTCTCTTTTGCTTTTTTAACAATTCCCTCAGCAATAGGGTGTTCTGAATTATTCTCCAAGGAGGCAGCATAAAACAAAACCTCTTTCTCTGAATAATTTTCAAAAGAGATTATATTACTTACCCCAAACTCTCCTTTAGTTAAAGTGCCTGTTTTATCAAAAATTACAGCATCAATGTCTCTTGCTCTCTCAAAAGCGGTTCTGTTCCTTATTAACAATCCCTTTTTTGCTGAAATACTAGTTGAGACAGCAACAACCAAAGGAATAGCCAATCCCAAAGCATGAGGACAAGTAATAACCATAACAGTAACCATTCTTTCCAAAGAAAAAACAAACTCTCTTCCAAGATAAATCCAAACAAATAAGGTAACTATTCCGGTTGTAATAGATATAATAGTTAGCCAGAAGGCTGCTTTATTAGCTAAATTCTGTGTTTTTGATTTAGATTTCTGGGCTTTCTCAACAAGATTTACAACTTGAGAAATATAGGAATCTTTACCCGTGTGTTTAATTTTCACTCTGAGTGAACCTTCTCCGTTAATTGATCCTCCAATTACTTTATCTTCCGTTTGTTTGGTCACGGGGGTTGATTCTCCAGTCAACATAGCTTCATTGACATTGCTTCTCCCTTCAATTATTTCCCCATCTGAAGGAATATTCTCTCCCGGCTTTATTAAAACCTTATCACCCACTTTAAGCTCAGATACTGGAACATCTTCTATTGTTCCTCCTTCTCCAATAAGATGAGCTCTTGAAGGAATAAGTTTAGCTAAGCTTTCTAAGGCCTTGGAGGCTCCCAGAACAGAGCTCATCTCAATCCAGTGACCCAACAACATAATATCAATTAAGGTTACAAGCTCCCAAAAAAATACTTTTCCTGAAATTCCGAAAATAACGGCCGAACTATAAAAGAAAGCAACACTTATTGCCAAACCAATAAGGGTCATCATGCCAGGCTGTTTTTTCTTTAATTCACTTACTAATCCTCTCAAAAATGGCCAACCACCATAAAAGAAGATAGCGGTAGAGAAAAGAAAAAGTAAATATTTATCTCCAAAGAAACTCAGAGAGAAACCTAAAGTTTTTTGAACCAAAGGAGATAAAACAATCACAGGAATAGAAAAAAGAAGAGAGATATAAAACCTTCTTTTAAAATCTTGTACCATCATCTTGTGGTGATGACGATGATCGTGATGTTGTTTTTCTGGTCCGGAACTATGTTTTTTATGATTATTTTTTTCCATTTTTAAAATCTATTTTTAAAAATTTTATTTAAAATTAATCTCCTTCTTTATTATATCAAAATTACAAGTTTTATTATTTTCACACCATTTTTGGCATTTTTCTTTCTGTTCTTTTGTTCTATATTTTAACCCACAAATATCGCACTTAAATAAAGTAAATTTCTCTACCAAAAAGATAGATAAAGCTCCAGTAATTGCTAGTTGAATCAATGGCAAAAGCGCTATACCAAATAAAGTAGGCATATCCTCAGAATAAATCCATCTTTCGGTCAGCAAAGCCCTTTCTTCTATCAAAACAGAGATCGTTATAAGTATTATAATAAAAAATATTAGTATCTTTTTATCTGAAAACCAATAAAATTTTCGAAAGATAAATCCTAAAAATAAATATACTGAAATAATTATCAAACCATCAACAAAAGAAGCATACGTAAGCAAAGTAAGCGAAGAATTAAACCCTAAAGTATTAGAAAGACAAAAAGATAAATTAAAAGTCTCCCATATAAAATTAAAAACAAGAGACGAAAAAAATAGAGAAATACTAAAAATAATTTTATTTTTCATTTTATATTGTCTTTTTCTATTTAATTATAAAAGAATATTTAATTAATCTTTAATTACAATAATTACTTTTTTTATTTATTTTAAAAGTAGAAGGTATTGAATCAATTATTTCCCCAGGAAATATTTTTTCTTTTTCGTAATGTACTAGAGCTTCAGAACGAGATAAATCTACCTCCGCTCCAATCACTCCTTTGTTATTCTCTAAATGATATTTTAAAGCTTTTTCACAGCTTTCACATTGTAAAACTTCAAAAGATTTTGATCTAATATTAAGTTTAAGATGACAAGAGAAGGAATGTTCTGGAACATTATTTCTACCCAGGTCTAATCTCTTTTCGAAAATATAAGGCCCGACTGTTGGTAAAAGAAAATAAAAGATCCCAATGAAAATAATTAGATGAAATGCTAAAGCGGAAATAACAAAAGGACTTTTAGAAACAGACCAAAGAGAGCATTTCCTTTTTCGAAAATGAAGAAAAAACCCAAAAAGTAAAAACAAAAAACTTCCTACTAAAAAATAGTTTTTATAACCAATAAAAGAGAAAGCAAAAGAGACAGTGCCCAGGCCCAATAAAATTAAAAATAATGGTGTTACACAACAAAGGGAGGCGATTATCCCCGCAGAAAAACCAAGGATGCCCCCCTTTTTATTGAAGAATCTGAATCTTCTCATAAGCTTCTTAAATTAATTATTACAAAAATAATAAATATTTAAGAAAATAAGATGTTTACAGTTCAGATAGGGCTTTTTCTATCCTCTCTTTCAGGCCAGGAGGATTAGAATTCGAATAAGGTACAGCTCCCGGCACCTCTTCTCCATTAACAAAACTGCCCGGGGTTCCTCTTACGCCAAGCTCAACTCCTCTTTGATAGTCACTCTCAACTCTATCTTCGTATTTCCTTGAAGAAACGCAATCACCAAACTGGGTTACATTAAGTCCTAAGTTCTGGGCAAGCTCTGTGTATAAAGAGCTACCCAATCTATCTTGGTTTTCGAACAAAGCATCTGTAAATTCCCAAAATTTCCCCTGTTCTGCTGCACATTCTGAAGCTTCAGCTGCTGGTCTAGCTTCAGGGTGTCCTCCTAAAGGAAAATGCCTATAAACCCAACGGACTTGTCCTTGATATTCATCAAGAGCTCTCTGAACAGTCGGGTGAAATCTTTGACAGAAAGGACACTGAAAATCAGAATATTCAACTATAGTCACGGGAGCATTCACGTTCCCCTTAACATGGTCTTTTTCTGTAACAATTATATCTTTTACAGGGGCGGGTCCTGTTGGCTGAGTTGGTTTTGTAACATTAGGAGATGTTTCTTTACCAGTCTCTTCTGTTGTAAAATCCGATGATTCTTTTGGAGCTGGTGAAACTTGAGTGTAAATAAGAGCACCCCCAATAACCAAAGCAGCGAAAATAATAGATACGGGTAAAATTAATTTTTGTGTTTCCATAAGTTTAATTGTTTTATTGTTTTTAACTGACGACCTTTTAATTTTTTACATCTGACATGCTTCATTTAGATCACAGGTTTCTCCCTTCTCTTTTTCAAGAGCCCTTTCACATTGAGGACAAGGAGATTCCCCTCTTGCAATCAAATCAGTACAAGCACATGTACCTGGTGTATTATTATTCCATTTATTACCTTCCATAAAACACATTGTACAACCAGGTTCATAACAACAATTATAAATGCCTGCTTTTTTCGCTTTTTCAATTGCAAGACCTCTATAACCTAAAATACGATTATGCATTCCAGTTAAAGATAATATACTAAAAGGTGGTGTAATAACAAAAGAAATAATAAGACCAAAACTTATACCTATTAGAATAAAGAGGACTATGATTATGTTTTTGTTCATATATTTTTTAATTTGTTTAATTTATGGTTTGGGAGTATTGGTTCCCCTACCATATCGAGAATATTTATTATCAATGAAACTTCTTATTTCCTGAACAGATTTTCCTCTTTTGTTCATTTTTTTTGCGTCCAAAACAATAGAATAACAAATTCCACAATTAGCACCATGATCACTAAAAACTATTTTATTTTCTTCTTTCTTTTCAATAAAACAATCTTTGACGTTTTTATGCCCTAAACGATGACAATTACAATAGCAAGGAATGTTTTCTAATAGTCCAGGGTCAGACACAGCGTATTTGTAAGATGTTTTAATATCTGAGTTTCTCAAAGCATAACCAGGAAGATCACCTTTTTTCTTTGATATATTTCTCCAAAAATAGCTAGCCAACAGAAAACCTGTTATTAAAACTAGCAGAACAAACACTAAATAGAGAACTTTATTTTCCTTCATAATTTTCCAATTTTAATTAACATCCCCCGACCATTTTGGGCATAAATCCGGGAAATTCATTCAAAATCTTATCAACATCAGTTTTCCCTTGACCTTTTAGCTCCTGTAAATAAGCAGTGAGGGTTTGTTTGGGAAAGAAAGTTCTTTTCCATCTATTCAACTCATCTAAAATTACCTGATTAGATAAACTTGGATAATTCTGAAGCAAGAAAGCAGCAAGACCCCTCATCATTATTGAGTGAGCACAGCCACAGGCAGCACTACCATCTTCTCTTATTAAGGATTTTGCCCCACAACAGTATTCACAGGACGTTTTTGAGGTAATGTCTTTATATCTCTTAAATCTTTCACCTGTCAGTTTAATTCTCTCTGTACCATAATCTGGTCCATAAACTTGAATCTTGTTTATAGCTTCTTGTACTTTATCAAAAGAAACCCCTAATTTTTCTCCATAAACAAGAGGGGTGCCCGAAGGAACAAAATTTTCGTTTATTTTCTTAAATTTTAAGTAAGAAATAGCTGAAGAAATATCATCTTCAGAAAAACTACTTCCCAGTTCTTTTTTTATTTCCTCTTTGGGAACATCAATTTCATCAGGTGATAAGTCTTTATTTAATGCCAAATCCGGATATAATTCGTTTTGAACTTTTGTACTAGAGGAACCAGCACCGAAAATAGTAAAATAACTAAAAACTATTACTCCTCCGATAATGATTCCGGTTATTGTCCAAATTAATAATATTAAAAGATTTGAAGAATTTCCTTTATTCATGGTTTATTTTATTAATTATTTATTGAATAATTTTGTAACCTTTAATATTTCCTTTGTTTTTTCTCTCTTCTTCTTTTTGCTTTTTGACTTAAGCGCATCCTGGAAACAAGTATTTAAGTGGTTCTCCATTAACATCTGATGAGCTGATCTTAAAAGACCTATCACGGCCAAGTTCTGTTGCATAATATCTATACAGTATTCATCGTTTTCTGTCATTTTTATTATTTTATTGATATGACTTTTCGCTTTTTTAAAATTGGTAATTGTTTTTTGTTTTTGTTTTGTCATGTTGTTTTAATTAATTAATTATTATACCCCAACCTGGGGTACAGGTAATTATATTCTATTAATTATAAAGAAGTCTGTCAATAATTAAATCTGTGGAAAACCAAAAAACACCAAAAAGGGTGTTAAAAAATAGCATCTAAAATTATTCTTTTACCAAATATTCAACATTATTCCCCTAATCTTATTTCATAGAACCAAATATTTAAGCTTATAAAGACAAGGTTAATTACTCATCTCTCTTTTATTTTCAAACATTTAAGGATACGGATATTTTCTCTTTTTGCTATTAAAAACCAAAAAGGGACCCTGCTTCATTTTATTAACTTCATAAGGGTTAATTTATGATAATTTAAAATTATTAATAACCAATCCAAAATCATATCCTACGTATTTGGCAGCTTTTCGACAATACACCATTCTTTCTGTAAATATCTCAAAATATTCCATTACTTTAACAAATGACTTATCAATTTTTAAATCCAAAA